>JAILDN010000037.1 GCA_024689425.1 Methanobrevibacter sp. | reverse complement strand
TGGGCAGAAAATCGAAAAGCCGTACCTGGATATAGTAATTTTTTAAGTTTTATGAACGCCACTACAGATGCTCTACTCTATACCCAGACTTTTTGTAATCTTGCAGAAGAAGCAGGTCTCGGTACATGCTTTTTAGGTACCACAGTCTATATGCCACAACTCATTATAGACCCTCTTAAGATTCATAAGCTTGTTTTCCCTGTAGCAACAATCACTTTAGGATGGCCCGATGAAAATTTGAGCTAGTGTCTCTTTTTTGTTAATCTCAACAAAATGCTTATTCTCTTCGAGGTTTTCTTTTTCTTCGTAGAAGTCATTAATTTTGTCTGCGTTGTAATCCTCGAATTGCTCTTGATGAATAATAGCGCGTAATGGTAAACGGTCACTAAGTGTTGGATTTTCATCGGGCCATCCTAAAGTGATTGTTGCTACAGGGAAAACAAGCTTACTCCTGTTTTTAATAAAATTTATTAAATTTTATAATTTTTATTAATTTTTATATTTATTGAAAAATCATCTTTTAACAAAACTGGCCTAAATGAACCCGACCATCTATATGGAATGGTTCAGAAATGCAGTTTTCTGCAAATACGCAATCAAAAAACTATTTTTATTAATTAAAATATAATAATTATTATGGTATACTGTTCTCTTTGCGGCACGAAATCAAAATCACAGGGAATTCTATGTGAAAAATGCGGATCACTTCTCAAGGATAAAAAATATTTAGAATTGAATAGACTTGAAAATTTCAATGAGATTGTAACAGATTCAAATCTCAAAATCCTGAATGAAAATCCCCTTTCCACATTGGAATATGAAATTATCCTGAAAAACATAGTCGAAATGGGAAAGGAATACATAAAAAACTATGACTATGAGTTTTCAACAACGAACGTCTTGGGGAAAATCAAGATAATAACAAAATCATATGCCGATGTTCAATATAAGTCAAAAGGAGCGGAGCAGGGAAGTTATTCATATAACCGGATTATGATTGACGACAGATTAAACGACTGCGACATAATATCCACACTGATTCATGAACTGGCCCACCATCTCTTCAATGAAATCTTTGAGCAGATGCTGATGTATATATGGGAAGTCGAAAAGACAGATGCAATAGAGGCTTTCGTTTCATTTACCCTCGGAACCAATCCCGTTTATCTTTTAATGAATGAATATTGTGCCCACAGCGTCGAAGGAAGATTCATTCCTCACGGCTATCAAAGATACGGATCTTTCAACAATATCCTGAATGAAGAATTCGATTTGGAAAATGACACTGAGGTAATATCCTTTGCCCTGATGATGGGAAACTCCCTTGCAGATGATATAATCCATATTCTGGAAAATTTCATCAATGATGATGTCAGAAGCCAAATCAAGCAGGAATACATAAGAAGCTGCAATTCAGCCCCAGATTATGAGGAAATGATACTTGAAAGTGATGAAGTGTTGCCTGTTGAAGAAAAACTTAAGCATATGCATGTAATTTTAATGTCAGGCATTGCACTGTCCGGTGATGAGAACTGCGAAGAGATATTTTCTGTTTTTAAAGAGGGATACAGAATCCACAACACTAAATAAATCTCATATGGATGCTTTTTTCAATATCCTCAATATCTTCACCATTGAATATCTTCAAAAAGTAAATCAGTGACTCTTCAAGCGATATTACAGGATCTAATATTTCAAGCTGCCCGTATGATTCGCCGAAAAGCCTTTTTAATGTTGCGCTGTCAATGGAATTGCTGTCCAGAAGATATATGAGATTGTCTGTAACGTCTCCATTTAATGTGCATTCCTGTGGCATGGCTTTTTTTAGGCTTTCACTAAAATTATTAAGCTCAACGATGAATATCTTGAAGTTTGACTCGATTGCCCTTGTAATGTCATTGTTCATTTCATAAAGGTCACTTAAAATAAATAATATTGATTTATATCTCGTTATTTCGTAATTTGTAAGTGTCTGATATTCCTGTGTGTTTAAAAATTCGATTATTGTTTCCTGAATTCTGTTTGAATTGGTCTTGTTTTGGTTTTCAAAGATGTCTGCATACTTGTCCACATCAATGACCGGTTTCAGTTCAGGATGGCTGTTGTAAAATAGGATATGTCTGTTGTTGTTTATGAATTCAATTGCGCTTTTTGAAAGCTTCTTGTCATTATATGCCGCTTTGTTTAATGTAATTCTTTCAATCAATTCATTTTTGCGTCCGGACACCTTCAGATTATTCCTTTTAAGGATTTCCTTAAGCTCGCCTACAGTAAGATTGTCCAAATCACTGATACGGGTGATGTAGCGGTCGCTTATTGCCTTTCTTTCAAGGTTGTTTATGTTCACGTTATATGAATCAATGCTGTTCTGCGGAACTGATGCGTTGTTTTTATTTAGATAGTCAAGATAGACAACATAAGCAAAAAGGAGATTGTTGTCATCTTTATGCAATATCTTTTCATTGTAAAGCTTTTCCAAATCATCCAGTTCCGTTCCAAAATTGTTTGGGGTTTCTGACTCCTTTGAATCGAACTTGTATCCGCAGCTGTAGCAGTAGGTATCGGTTTTCAATAGCTTCTCGTTGCACTTGCTGCAGGTTTTGACATTATGTTTCTGGTTAATCAGGAATTTGAGGGTTCTCTCTTTTGGTGAGGTTACAACGACAGGGTTTTCAATTTCTTTTTGTGAATTCATTGTGGAAAACTGACTGATTAGAAAATCCAGTCTCTCTTCAATGTCATTGACTGAAAGCTTGCCGAGTTTAATTTCACTTTTTAAAGTCTCCTGAATATCATAACCGACACTTAAATCAATTCCTTCTCTTCTTAAAATTGATTTGAAGCGGTTGTTCAGTAGGAATCCTCCGGTCAGTTCCTTTAATTTTCTTTCTTCAGGAGACTTTGAAAATAGACCCATAGTATTAACACCATTATTATGTATAATTTTCAATATTGTTAAATATTGGTATTGGATTAACTATTAATATGAAAGACTTGTTTGATTATTGTGATTTTGGTGATTTGAAACTGCCTGGCCGTATCGTAAGGACTGGCCTGTGGGAATCTGAAAGGGAAAATTCAGGAAATCTGACACCTGAGATATATAATCGCTATGAAAACATAGCTGCCAGTGGTGTTGGATTAATAATTACAGAGTTATATTCACTCTATCCTCGTGATGGCTTTTCCAAGTACTCACAGACAATTCATTATAAGCAGTTTGTGCGTGAAGCCCGTGATTTGACTGATCTGGTTCATGTATATGATGTTCCAATTTTTGCTCAATTGGGATTTCTCCGTTTCAATAAGCATGCTGAGCAGGACATCAGTGTCAATGAAATATCTGTTGAGGATATAAGAAAAATCCAGTCTGACATGATTATTGCGGCTCAAAAATTCTCATATGCAGGTTTTGACGGTATTCAGCTTGCATTGGGCAACTATTACTTTTTATCAAGATTCATCAATCCCAATTTCAATCAGCGTGAGGACAGGTATGGCGGCACTACATTGAACCGTTTGAAAATCGTTCTTGAAATGATAAAGGTCATCAAGGACACTACGGACTTGCACATAAACGTCCGCTTAAATGCCTTTGACGGAACTACAAATGGAATGACTCTTGATGAGACCATTGAGATTGCCAGAATATTGGAAAAGTATGGTGTTGACAGTCTCCAGATTACAAGAACACGCTCTCCACAGTATTTTGTCCGTGAAAACAAGGAGGAAAATCCTTTAGTTTTAGCCTGCAGTGAAATACTTAAAAACGTCAGCATTCCTGTGATATTGGGTGGAGGATATACAAGCCAAAAGCAGATTAGAGATGTTTTGAATAAAACCGATATTGAATTCATCTCCATGCAGCGTGCATTTGTCAATGATCCGAGTTTTCTTGTTGAATGGCAAATTGAGGGTGATGGAGTGAGCAAATGCAAAACCTGCAACAACTGTTACTGGAAAAAGACATCGACATGCTTTATAAATAGGCAGCCAAAGCTAAATGTCATTTAGATAAAGTTCCTTATAAATTTTAATTTCTTTTTTAAATAATTCATTAAATATTGAATTTTTCAAGTATTCCTGCAATCAGATATCCTAGAAGATATAATATTAAAGCAACAGGGACTCCTACCATTAACCCTGCAAGAATAGGTATCCACATTGCTGAAGCTGGAAACACTTGGCCCATAAGGATGCAGAATAATAATATGAATATAAATGAAGATAATGAGATGGCTTTGGTTTTTGATAATCTTATATTTCCTGTCTTTTTGTCTACTTTGTATAATGCAGAATTTATGATTGCGGGACTATTATTTGTTTTTACGAGATTTGCCTTAAAATTTCTTCCGCACTCCTGGCAGAAATCTACATCTGGGGGATTTTCATGACCGCATTCTTGACAGATTTTCATATTACTATGTTTATATTAACTAATAAAAAGATTTTACGATTATTTTAAAAAATATTAAGGACTGTTAAAATCAATTAACAGTCTCTCTTGTCTTATACTGTTTTATATGTATCTACAATACCTTTCAATTGTTCTGGACTGTCACCACGAATGACCACAAAGCTATTTGGAGTACGTGTAATTATTAAGTAACCCGTTACATTAGTATTATGTTCTGTTGGTGATGTGAAATTGCGGACATCCACAATTGACCAGTTTCCATATTTATCTACAAATTTAGCACCATTGGTGGTTAGGCTGTTGACATATTCGTCAACTGTTTTTACAAGATTATCTCCAGTATATATGATAACATTTATGCTAGTTCCATTGGCATTTGTAGGGAAGAATACGAGATACTCGTGAAAATTTATTCCAGCAGATGACTGCTTGGTATCGTTTATTTGAGAGCCTTCAGGAAGGTCCAATGTGAATCCGTCGAATGTGTAGGTCTGATTCTTTGGTCCTCCTCCGAAAAAGTCGAATAAGCCTGCACTGGCAGCACCTAGACAGCTGAATAATGCCAATGCAATTATCAATAGTGCTAAAATCTTTTTGATATCCATTTTAAATCACCTTTATTTATGCAGTCTGCAAAAATTATCATTTGAGCAAACAAACACCTAATTAAGGGTATACTTGAAATTGTAAATATATTTTCCCATTTGAAAAATTATATTTATAAGTTATGTACAATTTATTATCATGAAAAGAATTCTCCTCATCATCCTAATTTTTATGCTGCTGATTCCGAGTGTGTCAGCCGAAAATGTTACTATCAAGGGAGTTACATTTGAAATACCATCACATTACAGCGGAGGAACCTCAAACGATAATTCCTACGTATATGAAAGCGGATACACATTCAGAATACTTGTTTTAGACAATTATAAAAATTTGAAGTTCAATTATGGATCAGATATGCTGGAGGGAAACATGATAAACTCCTCCCAAAACAAGATTGCAGGCCATGATGCCGTCATCATCAACGGCCACTACAAGGACAAGAACTACACCACAATCTATCTGGCCATTGGGGATAAGATATTTCTGATTTGCTTCAATGATACATATGTCAATGATGATATCGTCAAAATGATTGAATCCACACCTCCACAGACCATGAGTCATGAGGATTTTGTAGGAAAGTTAAACAATGCATTAAAGGAATACCAATCCGATTTGAATAATGAAAAGGAAAGATACTTATCTCAGCAAAACAATAAGCCTCAGCGCAATATATTCCTCTTTATCTGGAGATAGATTACTTATCAAATGCTCTTGCACTTTCCTTTTAAATGTTCATTTTCAGATTATAACTTGAGGTTATTTGAATGAAAAATGAAAATGAATGGATTGAAGAGTTCAAAGATGATGAAATAAGAACGTTGATTCCTTTAACCAATCCCGATTGCCTTTTTACTGCACTTCTCTATGAATGGTCGTGTTAGCATCCCTGATATAGATCAGCTGGTTGACAAATTGATTGAAACGGAACGCTACACAAAGGAAAACATAGATGATTTGGCCGAATTGCTTCGAATTCTAAAGGATTACAATTATCCTCTGGTCGAACTGGCAGATATCCTATCGATAGTTTTGATGCTTGAATATATATTGGGTGATGATTCTTTGATTGGGATATATGGGGATTTCATCAGCTTATCCGTTGATGCAATAGAATATATTCTGGGCGATAAGACCTATCTTAAAATTGAAGATAGAATCATTCATCTTGAAAGCGATTTTTACCTGAATATCTGCGATGAGCCCAAAGTGTTTGAAGAGCGGTTTTTCTGTGAACTTAAAAAGCTTTTCGTGAGTTAAAAAGTAAAATATTTACAGGATATATCCTAGCTAAACACACAGGCAACAAACTTATTGTTCTAAAAGGTAATGACTTAACCGCCTTGAAAAACCTAGCCGGCACATATAGAGGCATGAGTCTGTTGACGGAATCTGTTAATTGAATTTAACAGATACTCTTTTTTTATTTTAAACACAAAATTAGAATCGGATTAAAAAAATTTATTAGATTTGCAATAATTCAAGCTAATTTTTTAATTTTTTACAATATTGGTAATATTTTTTTAAACATTGAATGAATCCTGCACAAAATTATCATTAAGTATAATTTGAAAAATAATTTAGTAAATTATATATAGAAATGTTCATAAATGTTTATTTATGTGTTAGTGAGTTTTCATTAAATGTTTTAACATATTAAAGAAATTCTCAAAAAAAATAACTACCACATAAATCAATTAAAAATATTTGTCTTTTTTTTAAAAAAGATAAAAATATTTTAAGTAAAATATTGCAATATGGTGATTTAAAATGGATATGAAAAAGCTATTAGCATTAACAATAATTGTGTTAGCAGTATTCAGCTGTATGAGTGTTGCTAGCGCTGGTTTATTTGACTTCTTCGGTGGAGGAGAAGTTAAAAATCAAACATACACATTTGACGGATTTACTTTAGACATACCTGAAACTGCGAACGTTACAAAGTCAAACGCATCATCTACTGAAGGTGCTGACAGACAAACTTACACAATCAGAATGCAAAATGAATCAGACAGTTCAAACACCTACACAATTACAGTAACTATATCCCAAGGATCAAGGATTGTAACATCTGTCGATGAATATGTAGCTAATTGGGTAAGTGACGGTGCAAGTAAAGAAGGAACACACGGTGATTGGACAATCATTAACATTAATGGTGTTCAAAAGGCACTCACATCCAAACTGACCGTAACATATTCAGGATATATTTTAGCTAAACACACAGGCAGTAAACTTATTATCATAAAAGGTACTGACCTCAATCAATTAGAAAAAATAGCTGATACCTATAAAGAAGTATAGTCTGTTGATTGAAGCTGTTAATTAATTTTAACAGCTACTTTTATTTTTTTTTAAATCCATTTATAAATTTTCATATATTTTACTTTTTAACTATTTCTTTTCTTAAATACTTGATATGGGCCATTTTTGAAAAATGATTTAACAAATTATATATAGAAATGTTCATAAACCTTTATTCATAGGTTAGTGAGTTTTTATTAATTCTATTTAAAAATTCTTTAAAACTGCACTAATAAGGTGGTTTAAAATGGATATTAAAAAGATATTGGCATTGACAATAATCGCATTGGCACTCTTCAGCTGCGTGAGCGTTGCCAGCGCAGGACTCTTTGACTTTTTAAGCGGGGGAGAAATGGAAAGCCATACTTTCAGTGGATTCACATTAGACATACCTAGCGGTTCAAAAGTCAATGAAAACTATGTCAGCGCTAATAACCATTCTTTGAGGACTTATAATATAGAGTCAAGCAAACAGAATTTTACCATAAATGTAATTGAGGGAAATGTTGTATCAAAAGTCAGTTATATTACCAAATGGATAACCAACGGCGCAAAAAATGAAGGAAATCATGGGGACTGGACAATTATCAAAGAAGAAAATAACTCATATCATCTGATTAAACATGGCAATTCCAGAATCATTGAAATATCTGGCAGTGACTTGGACTTCCTGAAAAAAGTAGCGAGCAGCTATAAGGAAAAACTATTTTAATCTATATTGGGCTGTTGATTTTCTCTAACAGCTATTTTTTTACTTTTTTTAAAAAATTCATCATTAATCAAATTCCTCTTTTTGTACAATATGCCCCTTATTTTTTTAAACATTGAATAGACATTGCCAAAAGCCAAGACCAGCTATTCTTTGAGAATGATTTAACAAATTATATATAGAAATGTTGATAAACTTTTATTCATGTGTTAGTGAGTTTTCATTAATCAAATTGATGAATTCTTTAAAACTGCACTAATAAGGTGATTATAAATGGATATTAAAAAGATATTGGCATTGACAATAATCGCATTGGCACTCTTCAGCTGCATGAGCGTTGCCAGTGCAGGACTCTTTGA
>JAILDN010000103.1 GCA_024689425.1 Methanobrevibacter sp. | reverse complement strand
GGTTTCAACTTGTGATGTTGAAGATAGAATTGATTCTTCCTCTGTTGGTTATTTAGTTGATAATATTAAAGCATATATATTGGATGATGAGTTTAGACGTCTTCCTGTCGGAGCTGTTGGTGAACTGTATTTAACAGGCCTGCAGATTGCCGAAGGTTATCTAAACCGGGATGATGAGACAGCAAAGGCATTTTTGGATAATCCATTTGACGATGATGATAATTATCCAACAATGTACCGTACAGGTGACCTTGTCAGATTCTTGCCTGACGGTTCAATTGGAGTAATAGGTCGTCGTGACGGTCAGGTTAAAATTAGAGGAAACCGTGTGGAATTGTCTGAAATTGAATCTGTTTTACGGGAAATTGATTTTGTTGAAGACGTCACTGTTCAAACTATTAAAAATGGTATTAATAATGAACTTGTAGCTTATGTGGTTGTAAGTGATGAAATTAACGAAAGGGTTCTTAAAGAATGGATTTCTGGTTATGTAAGGCAACATAAACCTTTATATATGGTTCCTTCTTATGTAATGAAATTGGATAAAATTCCATTGAATGTAAATGGTAAGGTAGATAAACGTGCCTTGCCTGAAGTTGATGCGGAAAAACTGCATACGGAATATGTTGCTCCAAGATTGGAAAGTGAAAAAGCAATTGTCAAAGCATTTGAAGCAACATTTAATCAGAAACCTATTGGAATATATGATGATTTCATTCGTCTTGGAGGGGATTCCCTAACTGCTATTAAGGTATTGTCATATCTTGGAGATTATAACATAACCGCAGCGGATATTTTAAGTTTGCGTACCCCGTTTGCAATTGCATATAATATTTCAGATATTTCAATGGATTTAGATGTTTACACAGTTGATGATGGATGTCCTTTAAATGAATCTCAATTAAATGTCTATTTGGATATTGTTGCCAATGATAAGCTTGATGCCTATATAATTCCTTTAATTATGGATATTTCCGGTAAGTATTCTATTGCGGAAATCCGTGATGCTTTGGATGTGATGTTGGATGTTCATCCGATTTTAGGCATGTGTGTTAGTGATGATTATGATGTTCCTTATTTAGTCAAGGGGTCTAAACCGAGTGTTTGTGTTGAGGAACATGTTGATTATGAATTTGTAAAAGAATTCCTTTCAAAACCATTTGATTTACATGATAGTTTATGCAGATTCATGATAGTTGATAATGAGGATAATTATTTATTATTTGCCAGTTTCCATCATATTATATTTGATGCAATCTCTGATAATGTATTTAAAGAGGATTTGGAGATTATTCTTGATGGCGGTAAAGTTGATGTTGACGACTCCTTCCTGAAAGTGGCTGCATTTAATAAACAAATACCTGATACTGATGAATTTACTAAGGCGAAAATTTTCTTTGATTTAATGTTAAATGAATCTGAAGATGCAAATGTTTTATTAGATAGTGTAGCCTCCGATAAGGCAAGTACTGGTTATTTAAATTTGGATTTTGATTACAAATTATTTAAATCATTCCTGGATAAAGTCGGTGTCAGCGAATATGTTTTATTCACTGGTGTTTTTGCTTATACTCTCTCACGCTTTGTTGGCAGTGATAAAGTATTGTTTAGTATCACTGAAAACGGACGCGGAAGATTCCAAAATTATGATGCAATAGGTATGTATGTAACTACATTGCCTATTGTTGTGGACTGTAAAAATCAAAATGTTTCATCATTCATGCACAATATGTCCTACTTTGTTTATGGTGTGATGAAATATAATTATTATCCATTCAGGGAACTTGCAAATGAATATGACCTCAATTCTAACATTCTATTCCAATTCATGCCGGATTGGATTGATATGGGAGATGGAAATTTAAAAGAAATGAATTATTCCCATTATGACACATTTGAAAATAGAAGGGATTTCATCACAGATTTCTCATTTAATGTTCTGCAGAACGGCGAAAAATACAGTTTGGGAATTGCATATACTGATAAATATTCTGAGGAATTAATTAACAGATTTATGGAAGCATATAATTTGATTTTATCTCAAATAATAAGTGCGGATAATTTGGATGAAATTAATTATGTCTCTGAAGGCGATTTGGAGATTTTAGACAAATTCAATGAGACTGAAGCTAATCTGAAATATGATGATATTCTGGATGCATTTAATGACAATCTCGTTAAATGTCCGGATAATCCTCTTGTATCATTTAAGGACAGGTCATATACTTATGCGGAGGGTGCTTTTATTGCTGATAGGATTGCTGAAATGTTAAAAGATATGGAGATTAAATCCGATAATTCAGTTGCATTCCTTGTCGAGAGATCTGAGTGGTATATGTTCAGTGTTTTAGGCATATTATCTCTTGGAGCTGTTTTTGTTCCATTGGATGATGCTCTTCCTGATGAACGTTTGGAATTTATGGTAAGGGATAGTTCATCTAAAGTTGTTATTGTGGATGACAGTACTTTCAAACGTGCGAATACTTTATTTAAAGATGTTATTATCTTAAATGTCTCAGATATTATGGAAAAAGAGATTGGAACCTTGAACAAGTTGGATGTTTCTTATTCAGATGTTGCATCAGTATTGTATACCAGTGGCAGTACAGGTGTTCCTAAAGGTGTTAGAATTACTAGAAAATCTATTCTGAATGTGGCAGAATATTATGCTGATACATATGATTTGTCCAGTGAAGATGTTTACGGACTTTATCCTTCCATCGGTTTTGATGCAGGTTGCCAATCAATATTTAAAGCCATATTTGCTGGGGCATGTCTGTCTGTCGTGCCTGAAGAAATCAGACTGGATATGGCGAAATTGAACAATTACTTTATCAGTCAAAATATTACTCATACAATAATCACAACACAAGTGGGAAAATTGTTTGTTGAAAGTGTCGACAGAACTTCCTTAAAGTACCTCTTTGTCGGCGGTGAAAAACTGGGTGAATTTGAAAGTCCTGATAATTATATTCTGGTTGATGAATACGGACCTACAGAAACCAATAACTTCATCACATCAATTAAAAATTCAGACAAGTCCGATTACTCATCTATCGGTTATTTAAATTATAATTCAAAAATTTATATTCTTGATAATGAGTTAAGACGTGTGCCGTTTGGTGCTGTGGGGGAATTATGTCTTGCAGGTTATCAGCTTGCTGACGGATACATGAACAGAGATGATGAAAATGCATATTCATTTATTCACAATCCTTTTGATGATAATGATGATTACAGTGTAATGTATCGTACTGGAGATATTGTAAGGTTATTGGATGACGGATCCCTTGCTATTGTAGGCCGTCGTGACAGTCAAGTTAAAATAAGAGGAAATCGTGTAGAATTATCAGAAATTGAATCAGTTCTACGTGAATTGGATTATGTGGATGATGTAACTGTTCAGGCGGTTAAACATGAAAATAGTAATGAGTTAGTGGCTTATCTGGTTGTTTCGAAAGATACTGATAAAGATAATCTCGCAAATAATGTTCGTGAATATGTAAGCGCTCACAAACCAAGTTATATGGTTCCTTCATTTGTTATAACTCTGGATAAACTTCCTTTAACTGTTAACGGTAAGCTGGACAAACATGCATTGCCTGAAGTGGATATGAAAGAATTACATGCAGAGTATGCCGCCCCAACAACTGAAACTGAAAGAAAAATTGTGGATGTTTTCAGTGTAATATTTAATCAGGAAAATATTGGTGTGTCTGATGATTTTGTCCGTCTTGGCGGAGATTCCATTAAAGCCATTCGCATTGTTTCCTTACTTCAAAAAGAGGGAATATCCTGTACTGCCAGGGATATTTTAAATTATAAGACTCCTTATACTATCGCTCAAAATATCAGTGAGGATATTCAGGTGTCTTACGATGCAACTGAAGGAATTGTTGATTTGCTTCCTATTCAAAGTTATTTCTTTGATAAGATCAATAAGAATGATTACGTCCAAAGTTTCATTGTTGAGTCATTCGATGATTTGGATATGAATGTTCTGCAGAATGCATGGAATAATCTGACAAATCTCCATGACATGTTAAGAGTGAATTATCATCTTGAAGATAATGCAGTTATTCAGGAAAT
>JAILDN010000078.1 GCA_024689425.1 Methanobrevibacter sp. | reverse complement strand
AGGTGTTTCAATATCTACAATTTCATTGTAACCAACGCCTTCTACTCCTTCAACAACCATTAAAGGACCTGAGACTTCAGATACAGTAGTATATTCTCTAGTTTTAATATTTGTATTCATTTTTAAGCCTCACTGCATTGTTGGGTAATTGCTGCTTGAATTTCTGCAATTTTTTCATCGAATACATCTTGTGGGATGTATTTCATTTTACCGATTTCTTCTTTAACAGGTAATGCTACAATATTTGCAATTGGAGCTCCTCTGTTAACAGCTGCAAGAGATTCGTCGTAGAATTTAAGAATAGTTTTCAACATTTTGTACTGTTTATCTGGAGCACAGTATGTATCTACGTCGTCAAATGCATTTTGTTGCAAGAAATCTTCTCTTAACATACGTGTAGTTTCTAAAGTAGCTTGGTCAGCTTCTGGTAATGCATCAGGACCAACTAATTGTACAATTTCTTGTAACTCTGATTCTTTTTGTAAAAGACTCATTGCTTGGTCACGAGTTGCTCTCCAATCTGCAGCTACGTTTTCAGACCACCAACCTTCAATACTGTCTACGTATAATGAATAACTTTGTAACCAGTCAATTGAAGGGAAGTGACGTTTATCTGCAAGAGATGCATCTAAAGCCCAGAACACTTTACAGATACGTAATGTGTTTTGAGTAACAGGTTCAGATAAGTCCCCACCAGGAGGTGATACTGCACCAACTACAGAGATAGATGCTACTTTTGGTTCTGTACCAATAGTTTCTACTCTTCCAGCTCTTTCGTAGAATTGAGCTAATCTGGATGCTAAGTATGCAGGGTAACCTTCTTCCCCAGGCATTTCTTCTAATCTTCCAGAAATTTCCCTCATAGCTTCAGCCCATCTTGAAGTTGAGTCTGCCATAAGTGCTACATCGTAACCTTGGTCACGGTAATATTCTGCAATAGTAATACCAGTATATACACATGCTTCACGAGCTGCTACCGGCATGTTAGAAGTGTTTGCAATAAGAACAGTTCTGTCCATCAATGGATTACCGGTTTTAGGGTCGTCAAGGAATGGGAACTCAGTAAGTACCTCAGTCATTTCGTTACCACGTTCTCCACATCCAATATATACAACGATGTCTGCGTCAGCCCATTTAGCTAATTGTTGTTGGGTAACAGTTTTACCTGATCCGAAAGGACCTGGAATAGCTGCTGCTCCTCCTTTAGCTACGGAGAAGAAAGTGTCTTGTGCTCTTTGACCAGTTACCAATGGTATATCTGGGTCTAATTTTCTTACATATGGACGACTTCTTTTTACAGGCCATTTTTGGAGCATTTGTACTTTTTGGCCACCTACTTCAGCGATATCTTCCAATATAGTATATTCGCCTTCAGCAGCAATTTCAGTTACTTCACCCTCTAATGTTGGAGGCACCATAATCTTGTGTAAAACTGCAGTTGTTTCTTGTACTTCACCAAGAACGTCTCCAGCTTTTAAAACATCTCCTACTTTAGCTACAGGTTTAAATTCCCATTTTTTCTCTTTATCAATAGAATCTACATCAATTCCTCTAGCAATGAAATCACCAGATTCTTCTCTGATGATTCTTAATGGTCTTTGAATTCCATCAAAAATAGAACTCATTACACCAGGACCAAGTTCTACTGACAATGCTCCGCCAGTACATTCAACTACTTCACCCGGTTGGATACCGGCTGTTTCTTCATATACTTGGATAGTTGCGGTGTCACCTTCAAGCTCGATAATCTCCCCGATAAGCTTCTGTTCACCTACCCTAACCATCTCAAGCATCTGGGCTCCTCTCATACCATCTGCGATAATAACAGGCCCAGCAATTTTAATAATTTTTCCTTCAATAATCATTTAACCATCTCTACCCCGATGACTCTTTTAATTAGATCGTTCATTTGATCAGCGGACCCTTCAGAGGACCCATCTTTATCAGGTATCTCAATTATCATTGGTAATACATCAGAACCAATTTTTCTAGAGATATGATCTCTAATTTCATTAGCTAATGCTTGAGTAATAATAATAATTGAAATTTCATCATCTAAAAATTTATCAAAAGCTGCAATAGCTTCCTCAGAAGTATTGACTACTTCTGCTTTTTTGACACCACCAAGTCTAAATCCAGATACAGTGTCAATATCACCAATAATTGCTACGGAACTCATATTAACATCTCCATGATTTTAGAATTAGGGAAATCTGCTTCTCTTTTTGCTCTTGCAATAATTTTTAAATTTTTAATCTCATTTTCTTTTTGACTTAAATAACCAATAATTGGACCAATACCTAATGGTTTTTTAACAGCTAAAGATTTTGAATAATTAGAAGAATATTCATCCAATGCTCTTTCAAATACGGCAACGGATCCAGTTTCATTATAAAGTGGCATTGCATCAGTTAATGCACTGGCATATTTTGTTCCTTCTAAACCAGAAACTACATTGGTAACATCTGGTGAATCCATTAAATCTTTAAGTTTCCATTCACGTAATTGATAACCATCAGCCAATATGTAATTTGAAATATCGTCATAAGTTAAACCATCTTCTTTAGCTCTTAAGATTAATTTAAGGTTATCAACATCTACTTGAGTTCCAACATATGAATATAAAATTTGTTTATTTTCATCGGAAGGAACATCAGAAGAACGTAATAAATTGCTTAAATAATATTTATCTAAAGCCGCTTCTAATGGAAGAGTCATATGTTTTTCTTCATATTGTGGAAGAGCATCTTCTAAAACAGTTGCATATTCAGTGCCATCTAAACTTGTTACAATATCAGTTACATTATCAGTATCTGCTAATGATACTAAATCATCATATAAAACTCCACAAGGAATTAATAATTCTTTAGTTTCATCAGGAGTAAGTCCTACTTCTTTAGCAGTCAAAAGACTTTTAATATTGTCAATGTCAGTTTTCTTAGACATTATAACAAAGGGGTCTTTAACATCTTTAGGAGCCACTCTTGCAATAAAGTCATAAGTATTAGCACGTTCAACATCTAATGCTTTATCAAGTGGATACTCATCTAAAACATTCGCATAATCGGGACTACCTCTGAGATAATTTTCAACTTCTTCAACATCGTTAGTTTCAACGAGTTCAGAAATTTGTTTTTCATCAAATAATCTTCCTGTTCTAGCTCTTACTCTTGCACTTGGGTTAAGATAAGGATAAATGTCCAAAATTGGTCTAGATGTAATGATTACAACAATTGCACCTACAATAAGTACTGCAATTACACAAAAGACAAGAGTTGCCTCTGGTGAGAATCCAAGAGCACTTATTGCACCATTATCTACCATAATTTATCCTCCTAATTATTTAAATAAAATATTTGCAACTTCACTACGTAATAAACTTTTAAATCTATCTAATCTAGCTTCAATAGTATTATTAACTTCAATATCCCCATTACTTGTTTTTAAAATAGCTCCACCAATAGTATCAATAGGTTCGCCTATTTCAAAATTAATGTCCTCAATTTGGAAAGTAGAGACATCTGAAAGTTGATCTTTAAATTTATTTGTATCAGCTTCGTTTAATTGAATGACTAAATCTTTACCACCAATTTCATCAGCAGCTTCTTTAATCATTTTAGTTAATGCGTCATCATATTCTTCATCACCGGATGCAGCTTTCTCTTTTAATTCAACTGTAGCTTTTTCAAAAGCTGCCTCGATTACTTCTTCTTTAGCGCCTAATTCAGCTCTACGAGCATTCATCTTAGCTTCAGAGATAATTTGCTGATATCTCATATCAGATTGTTTTTTACCATTTTCTAAAATTTTAGTCTTTTCAGCGGTTGCTGTTTTTTCAGCTTGTTGAGTTATTGCTGAAGCTTCAGCATTTGCATCTTGAATGATTACATCAGCTTTCCCTTGGGCTTCAGACATAATGCTTGAAACAATTTTATCTGTGCCTGAGCTCATATAAAATGCCTCCTTAAGCTAACATTCCACTGAATACCATAAGCAAGATAGCAATCAAGAAACCGTAAATAGCTTGGGTCTCTGGTAATGCGGAGAAAATGATACCTCTAGCAAACATGTCGTTATCTTCAACAACAGCTCCAACAGATGATGCTGCAGCCATACCTTGTCCCATACCGGAACCTAAACCAGCAAAACCAATTGCTGCACCGACACCAATAGCTATGATACCTACATTAATGTTTAACTTAGTTAAATCACCAGCTAATAAACCTGAGAAAACTAATAATAAAATTGCAATCAAGAAACCATAAATAGCTTGAGTTTCTGGTAATGCAGAGAAAATAATACCTCTAGCAAACATATCGTTATCTTCTGCAACTGCACCTACAGAACCGGCAGCTGCCATACCTTGACCTAAACCAGAACCTAATCCGGCAAAACCAATTGCTACTCCAGCACCTATTGCTGCTAAAGCAGTACCTGAAATTTCTACTACCATATTTAATTCACCTTTGAAATAATATTGATTTTTAAATTTAATTTAAATTATATAAATGAAAAATTTTTAATTTTTAAGTTTTGTAAATGTTCTTTTTGCTTTGAAAGCTTCGAACTTACCTTTACCACCCATGAAGAATTGTGAAAAGAATTCAACATAGTTAAGACGTAAAGCGTTAATAAATGCACCCAATACTTGGAAAGCGAAGTTTGCAATATGACCAAATATGAATATGATAATTGCAATAATTATTCCTAAAACTGGAACTGGAATCATAGTATTAATTAAATTAGCCAAGATGTTTACAGTCATTGCAATACCACCAGTAGCTAAACATAATGCTAAAAGACGAGCATAAGATAAGATATCTCCCATATAACTGAAAACATCCATCAAACCATATGCACCATTAGCCCATACCAATATTCCAAGTGTAATAATTATTAATACTCCACCTATTGCGAAGCCAATCATACCGATTGAAGGAATCATATATCCTAAAACAAGGAAAACAATACCTGCTTCGAATATAAACCAACAAATCTGGGATCCAAGAGCTTCTTTAACATTGCCATATCTTAAATTATCAATAGCACCAATTATGAAACCGATATTGGTATAAATAACACCAACGGCTATAGCTATATATAAAATATTATCTGGATGTTTAAATGCTTCAACAGGACCAATTACTGTTGGTACTCTATAGTTAAAGTATTCCGGTAAGTTTCCAACAACACCATTTGTAATCAGACCTAGAACAAGAGCCCATAGACCGGACCATATTAAAATCCAACCAAATGCATTCATGGTTTTATTAACTTTACCTAATCCCCGTAATAGAACTACACCGATTATGGATACAAGTAAACCATAACCTGCATCAGTTAAACAGAACCCAAAGAAGAATGGGAAAGTAATTGCAAGGAATAAAGTTGGATCTATTTCATTATAACGTACTGGAGAGTACATATCAACTAAATATTCGAAAGGTCTTGAATACCATCCATTTTGTTGTAAAACTGGAACTTCTTCATCATCCATGCCTTCAACTTCAATTAATTCAAAGGCACAGTGTCCTTCGGAGCTTTTTTCAACTAATTGTTCAACTTTTTCTGTATCTTTTACAGGTACCCATGCTTCGAGTACATAAGAATCTTTAGTTTGAACAAAAGCAGAAAGAATTTCGTTTTTCTCTTTTTCATTTTCTAATTGTTCTTTGAGAGATAGTATTTCATCATCCCATTGTTCGGCAACTGCTCTTAATTCAGTTTTTGCAGCATCACGTTCTGATTCAATAGCTAATAATCTAGAATCAGCATTGGAAATAATCTGTTGAGGAGTTCCTTCAACATTACCTACTTCTACTTTCTCAAAGTCAAATTTACGAAGTGTTGAATAAACATCATCACTATACTCTTTTAATGTTACTACAACTATGATTTGTCCATCCTTATCATCAGCCATAGGAACAGTATATACTTCTAATTCATCTGTCAATTTACTTAATTCATTTTTGATTTCTGAAGCAGATTCAGCGTTAATCCTACCAATAGTTGTAGAAGTGTACTTAGAATCTTTTAAAAGAGCTAAATCCATGTCAAAATTAGATAAGTGTCTAGCTAAACTTTTATTAGACTTTAATTCACTTGTTTCTGAGTCGAGAGCGGCTAGTTTTCCCTCTATAACCTGTGTCTTACTTCCGACTTGGGCTAAAGTCTCTTCAGCTTTTGCAATGAAGGCTTCAGTATCTAAATCTTCAACTTCTTTTTGAACAGGAACATCCGGACTAATGAAAGACATTAAAGTGTCCTTTAACCCATGGCCTTCTGATAAAGAATTTCCGAAAAGTTCAGATATCCCATTAGTTTTCATTAAGAGTGAAGATAATTTACCCGTGTACGGAGTAGCCTTTGCAGGAGTCACTAATTCCGCTAATTCAGGATCTTGCTGAATACTATCAGAAATGTCACTCATTTGTACTAACCCTTGTTCGTGGAGCGCATCCACCATAGGAGCTACATACTTATCGAGTGTAACTATTCTAATTTTTCGCATTCTAGCTGTCTTGAACATATAATCTCTCACTACAAAATATTTTTGACAATAATTGAAGCAGCTTCGTCAACATTTGCCATAGCTTTCTCTTTCAATGCTTTTACATCATTTTCAGAGTTAGCAGCAATAGTTTTTGCTTCTTCTTTAGCTTTATCTTCTGCATCAAAAACAGTTTTTTGAGCTTCTTCTTCTGCTAATTTTTTAGCCTCTGAAATAATTTCATCAGCTTTAACTCTTGACTCAGCAACCAAATCTTTTGATTGTGACTCTGAATCAATAATAAGTTGTTCAGCATCAGATTCAGCTTTTTTTATCATTGTGATTGCGTCTGATATCTCTGCCATAATTCATCACCATGGTATATTAATTTTTATTTAGCATAATATATATCTTTTACTATATTTTGCTAAAAAATAAAACAAATCATGAGTTAAAACAAAAAAGGATTACAAAAAAATAATATTTTAATAAAATGGTGCTATTAAAAAGAGAAATAAAAAAAATAAAAAAAAAAAATATTACCTATAGAAAAATTTAATAATACTTGGAGGTAATTTCATCAAATAAGCTAAAATAGCCACTGCAACAATGAAAAGACCTATTATAACAAAGCCAATATTGTATGGAACTGCAAGTAACATATAGCCTGCAACACCAATCACAATTCCCTCAAAGAAAAATACTGCCTTAGTCCATTCCGGCTTGAAATTAATAATGATATATGCTATACCCAAAAGAACCAGAATAATAGCTGTAGCAATGGTATCGTTTGTTAAAGTATCCCCCCTAATGACAGGAAGAATTCCTACAATTATAATTACAATAGCTAAAATTAAACCTAACAATTTAATATTTTTAATACGAGACATATACTTCAATATTTAATTAACATGATATTTATATTGAATAGTAGTGATTTGGATGGAACGGTGTGTTTGGATTATTCTTAACAAAAATTTTGAAATGATTTTGGATGGAGAAATTAGTGAAAAAAATGTCGTAGACAAAAAATTCTCACCAGGTAGCGACATCTGGACTAATGAACTGCCAAAACTTAGAATTAAAGATGAACAAGTTCAAAAGGAATATGATGAATTTAGAGAAGATATTTTAAGTTTTTTCTTAGAACCACAAGCAGAAGAAGTATTGATTAATGCTAAAATTGGTGAGGAATCCGAATATCAAGAAAAGATAATAATTAGAAAAATAGAGGAATATAGTATGGATTAAAATAACTTATTTGCACTTTCAATTACTTCTTCCATCGTATTAAACTCCAATTCTTTACCATCTTCGGCTTTAATTTCGGTTGTAATCAATACATGGGGAGAAGCCCACAAATAACTATATGTGAAATAAACAAGATTGACTATTAATGCGGGAGAAAAAACAAATAACCCAATTAATAGGAATAAAATATGGACATAATAATTTCCATATCTTTTCTTTTTCATTAAAACAAAATGATTCTCTTGTTGTATTATTTTAAATTTGTATTCAGATAATTCTTCAGAAATTTTATCTATTTCACGAGAATTATCCGCATTCAATATAAATAAATCCATATTAACCTATAAATAAACAGTAAATTCATCAACATCTTTTCTAGGAGTGTCTCTCGGTTCGGCATCACCATATCCTAAAGGAGTGAATAAAATAGGTTCTTCATTATCTTCCAATTTTAAGAATTCACGAGCCTTATCAGGTTTGAATGCTGCAATATAACAAGTTCCAAGACCTACACTAGTTGCCGCAAGGATGATATGATCCATTACAATAGTTGCATCGATTTCTGAAATGTTTTTGTTATCCCATTTTCTTACCCAAGCCTTATCTTTTTGGGAAACAACACATAGAACATACGGAGCTTGGACAAACCATTCAGAAGGATAAATTTCTGATAATGCTTCTTTATTTTTCTTAGTGTCAATTACAAAAACTTTAAATGGTTGATTATTGACACCGGTTGGAGCAGTAGTAGCTGCTTTTAGGACATAATTCAATTTTTCTTTTTCGACTTCTTTATCCAAATATCCCCTAACACTATATCTTTTATTGATTACTTCATCAAAATCCATTTTAACGACCCCCATATACTACATCATCTAAATCACAAAAATGTCTGAATTGTTCTTCATCCATTTTTTCTTCATGAATATGAGCAATAATTCCTGGAACACGACCTATTATAAAAATGCCTAAACCTAAATCCGGTGTAAATCCTAAATCTGATAATATGGCTGCATTAGCACCATCAACATTCAGTTTAATACCTTTATTTTCGTATATTAAATCTTCAATAGCTACAGCTAACTTTATATGCGGCCCGACAAACCCCTCTTTTATAGCCATTTGAATTAATTTTTCTGCTCTTGGATCTGAATCATGATATCTATGGCCAAAACCCGGAATCTTTTCCTTTTTTGAATAATAATTATTATAGATATCAATGGCCAAACTGGCAATCTGTTTATTGTCCAAATCAATGTCTTCAGTTAAAATTAGCTTATCAATACCTGCTTGATATAATTCCATTGTTTTTTCAATAGCCCCCGCATGTTTATGTCCAAAAGATAATAACGCTCCAGCAACTGCTGAGTTCATTGGTGAACCAGATGAAGCGATAATTCTAGCTGTCTGAGTACTTGGGGGAGTTACACCATGGTCACAAAAGGAGACCAATACATGATTGAACATCTTACTTTCCTTAATAGAAGGCAATCTCCCTTTTAAAATTAAATAAATCATGTCCCCATATCTGATTTTTTCAATTAAATCTTGTTGATTGTATCCCCTAGTAGTTAATCTATTGGGTTCCACTTTAGAAATAGCTGTTTTTAAATAGCGTTCATTCACACTGAAATTATTGTCTTGCATGAATTAAAGTATATTTTAATTATTAATAAATGTTATAGTATTTTTTAAGGTAAATCTTATAATAACAAGGTAGATTTCCGAGGTTCAACAAAACAAGACGGTCTAACAGACACTATGCGAACTCCGCTTGCTCTTTGATTACCTATTTTGATAAATGAACCTAAAACCGTAGTTTTCCCACCGAACCCCAGGGGACCTATATTGGTTTCATTTAATTTATCAGTTACATATTGCTCTTCTTTACTCAAATTATCAAGTTTTCCATAAACCATTGCTTTTAACATTAATGATGAAGCTTCATAATGAGTTCTGCCGATTCCTATTGCAGGAATTGAGGGAGTGCAACCCAATAATTTTAATGAATCGTTAAGCCAGTTGATTGCTTCACCAATTACGATATCAAAAGAACGTTTGTGATAAACCCTATAAGTTTTAGCCCTTATTTCTGGACCTCCCCCTTGAAGTAAAAAATGAATGTTTAATGAATCAGGATTTTCACTTTCATCAATTAAAAAAGAGGAGGGTTTCATCAATCCAGGATCATCATATAAACCTTGTGATTGTTCAATTCGTTCAATGGGATTGCCTTTAACAGCCATGGGCCTTGCAGGAAGTTTATTTAAACCTTGATAAATCCCTTCATTAATTTGAGATATCAAATCAGAAGTTATTTCACGATTTTTTCCCAATTCAATTATTACATGAGGAATTCCAGTATCATCACATAATGGAAATTTATCTCTCATCGCAACTTCATAGTTTTCTAAAATTTGTGATAACACCCATTTAGCATTTTCATTAGTTTCATTTTCAATAGCTAATTTTAAAGCATTTCTTTTATCATCCGATAGATTAGTGCTTGCTTTAATAATTGAATCTGAAACTTTATCAACAATATCCATATAATCACTCAGGAATGGCTAAATCTGATGATTTTGGAGGTGACATTACTGCTTGCGGACAATATTCACTAATCATTCTTTCAACCAACTTGACTTGTTTTATTCTGGCAACAGCTTCCTTTTCAGTAGTGTCCCAATTATGATTAGCCGCAACAGATCCCCCTGTCTTTAAATAAACTGGAGCTGCCACTTTAATAAAATCAGGAACTTCATAATGCCTTATGAATCCTCCAGTTGATTTTGGATTTTCAGTATGTAAATCAATAGGAATATCAATTGCATTTCTAATTGCTGCAAGCATTGGAATCTGCAAGTCACGAACAGGATTAAGTGAATCCAGACCATTTTCTTCAAGAAGTTTGGCTGAAGCAGGATTACCCTGACCTGCATGGGCAGACATTTTAAAATGAATATTTTTTGGTAATTCGCCTTCCAATCTCATTTTATTTAAAACATACAACAATCCTTCATCATATAATAAAATGCCCCTAACTCCAAGATTGGAAGCTCTCTTTACATCCTCTATTGCATAAACTAAATTATCATAACCCCTAAGGCGATATCCTATTCTGCTACCTTCTTTAGTATGAGCTGTAGCGGATGTATCATATGTTGCTCTTGGTCCTACAGATAAAAATAGTTCACATTCACTTTTTTGTGCTAAATCTACCATCTGAATGATTTCATCATCTGTAAGTAACATAATTCCTTTAGTTTGGGTTACTCTATGAATTGTTAAATCTTGATTGTCTGCTTCATTTAAAAGGGATTCCATTGTTTTTGGTGATTGGATTCCTGGAACTTCAAATCTAAATTGACCCCCATCATTGAAAGTTTTATTTGATTTAAAACTTGAATCAACTTCGTTAATACCCATATTTTCTAAAAATTCTTTAGTGTTATACATTTAAAGCACCAACAACATCAGTCATTGAGTAATTAATAATATCATCTATTATAACTAAGTTATTTATGTTATATTTCGGATTTAAGTTTTTAAATTTATCAATTAATTCACTTAAATCATATGGACTTTCAAAGTCCCCTTTTGGAATAAATGTGATATTCTGGAAAACACCATTTCTAAACTCATCATCTAATTTAATAATAACATTTGAAGGTCTTTTATCCGGATATAGCTCATTTAATTTTTCATCTTTTATGATGGCCATTTTACTGACAAGATTTTTTATATTGTTCACTTTGTCCACAGTTGAATAATTCTCAAATAATCCATAATCAACAAGCCTATTTAATGAATCTATAGTTACTTCCCCTTCAACTAATGTAATGGCAACCGCGTAAGGAAGGCTTTGCTTTAATTCCTCTAAGTTTTTCGGTTCATAATTATTATGTTCTGCTGCAACATCATATGTTTTAACGGCAACATTTTCAATATGGTTGTACTCATCACCAATACTATTTTTTAGCTTTAATGCAGTGTCTATGGATGAATGCAAATGTCTGCAAAATGGATGTTTTTTAAAGTAAATATCCCTAACCCTAACACTGCCAACGCCTTCTAAAATTGATTTAAAAGAATAATCCTTACCATTATATTCCTCTTCATCAAAAACCATAGTTCTTAAAAATCCTTCAGAACCTTCAATAATAGTTTCAGCACCAGTAAATCCATTTCTAGCAAGAAATGCTGATAATAACCCATTATAATTGGCTTTTCCAACATGAAGAACTTTGCCCATACTTCCGGCATGATCGGACTCTAAAAGACCTGCGGCTTGAGTTCCACATAAACCTAAAGCATTAATTATCTGATTTTCATCCAAGTTAAGCAATTTAGATGCAACAGCACCTGAAACAAAAGTTCCTATTGTTCCAGTAGTATGAAATCCTTTATTCCTATGTTTTGGATTGACAAGCTTTCCAAGCAAGATTCCGACTTCATATCCTACAATAGCTGATTCAAAAAACTTTTTACCGCTTAACCCATATGCTTCAGATATTGCGAGTGCAGTTGGAAAAATAGTCGCACCCAAATGTGCTTGAGCCTGTCTGTGACCATCATCTAACTCCAAGGCATGTGCGGAAATCCCATTTAAAAAAGCAGCATTTAAAATATTTGTTTTAAAGCCAGGCCTCCCAATAACCGAAGCTTCCAGACCTAAATCATTATTTAATCTAAATATTTCATCGATAGTATTAAAAGCCATTGATGGAGAGTCCTCATTAGCCCCCCTATATGTTACACCAAAAAAATCAATGAAAGCTGCTTTTACTGTATTGATAGTTTCAACAGTAGCTTGTTCATAGCGATAACCTGAAATAAATTTAGAAATATCTTGTAAAAACATAACATCCTCAATATCATATTTGTTAAAATAATAATAAATACTTAACTTAAAAAATTAAAAAAAGATATTTAAGCGGCCGGAACACCAGTTAAAACAAGAACAATGTGTGCCACAATAGCTGCTCCATAATAAGTTGCTGCAATAACTAAAATAGTTATAACAACTGCTCTCCAACCCAAAGCTTTAAATTCATCCCAACTTTTACCCATTCCAATACCGACATATGCTAAAAATACTGTTACAATAGATAAAAGTTCAATTTTTGAAACATAATAAACAACGAAATCAGATGTCGGCATTCCTGGAAATGCAAGTATAATTCCAATGATACTTATATAAAGGATAGATGAAACGTTTAATGGAAGATATCTTTCTAACCAAACCCCAATAAGAGTAATAAGTGACAAAATACCCATTCCAATTAAAGAATCTGTCATTGGATGTTTATAACCTAAATAATTACCGATGACTGTGATAATTGAAAATATGACTAATAACAAAATCCAATTAAAAATACCATGAACTGATACATTTTCAGACCCATCAATCAAATCAGGCATTTATTTTTCCTCCTTTTTCTTGACTATGGATTCTTTTCCACTTTTAGGTTCTAACCAGTCATATATTCTTTCAGTTAATGGTAAAGCAACAAATATTACGATGTAGATACCTACACAGAATGAAAGCAAATTACTAAATCCTGCAAATGCTTCAATTTGCGCCCCCATTCCAGGGAAAGCCGCGAGTGTTGGCCCAATAGCTGCTGCATTCATACTAGCACTTCCTACACCGCTTGCCATTGCAAATGCATATGGATGTAGCGGTAAGAATGAAAGTGAAAAAGTAACTAAGAAACTAATAAATATTGTACCGATTACAGTACCGATGATGAATATGGCAAAGACCCCTCTTGATTCCGGAGAATTAAATCCATATTTATCAACAACAACCGCAACATTGGGTTCACGACCAATAGAATTTGTCATACCAATAGATTCTCTTTTGAATCATAAAAGTAAAGCAATTGGAAGTACTAAAATTGTTGCTAAGTGTCCTAACTCCTGCAATATTAATGCAGGACCCATTTTAAAAATTAAGTTTATTGATTGACCTGAAGAAATAGCTAGTTTTGCAATCAAAACACCGATGAAGAGCATCATTGCCCCTTCTGCAATACGGGCCTGTCTTCTTTTTATCCATTTAATAGGTTTGGCCAAATAGAAAACTAAACCTAAAATAATAGTATAAATTAGAGGCATGATTGTAATAGCAACATCTTTAGTAATTATAATTTGTTTGGTTCCGATTAATTCAGCAATGACTACTAAAATAAGTACAGTTCCATGTAATCTGTAATCTCTCCAAGGATTTTTCCTTAAAATCCTCCTATCGGTTTTTTCACGATAGATGTGCTCAACACTAGTTGTTTGCCTCTCCTTATCTGGTATAACTATCTCCTCCGAAAATTACAAAATAGCGATAAAATTATCCATCAATAATTATAAATTCCATTTACACATATTTAAATTAATATTATTTAAATCTCAAAAATTCACTAAATGAGAATAATTATTACTAAAAAAATTCATAAAATAGGAATAAAATCCTAAAAATTCATACGGCAAATAGGTTTTGATAAATGTCTTCGAGCACTGACAGGAGTTTCATAAAAGCGATTATTTTTTAATGAACGATTAATGGTAAAAGGAACTTTTTCACTGGATTTAATTTTATTTCCACACTTTTTACATTTGAAACCTTTATTTTTTCCAGCAGAAGTCATTCTTTTTCCACATTCACATATTGGATTTTGGTATTCGACATCATTTAACTTAATGACCTGAAATTTTTCAATATTGAATGTATTTTGCTCCCCAATACCACCATAAAGTTTTATTATATCTCCTTCACGCAAATATGAAACCGTTTTTCTAAAGTTTTTAGTTGGTTCATAAGCACCACATTCGATTTCATCACTTTCATCAAAAACAGTGAAAAACATATGACCCCCATCAATGACATGAGGAATATCCTTTACAGTTGCAGTAATTTCATAACAGCCAAATTGCTTCATTTGTGCAATATTATCTGCTTTTTGAATATGCATATCAGTATGTTGATTTGTTAGAAAAATACAGTAATCTTCAATCGGTTCAGACACTTTTACAATCTTTCTAGCATCATCCAATACTTCAACATTATTTGATCTAATACCATATAAAACAGGACATGGTGTTTTAGGCTCGATAGCTATGTAATCTTCTGAATAATCGATATTTTCAAAAGTGTCCGGAAAAGTTTTATTGTCCATTTCAACAACAGAATCATAATCGATTTGACGTTTAGTTCCATAGTTTTCAGGAATTCTATAAGCCAATAATTCATAAGTAAAATCATCTAAAGGTAAACTGATGGCTGCAATGGATCCAATAATGCCTCTGCCTTTTTTAAACTTATGAATTTCACATCCTACCGATTCGCCAAACTCTTCAGCTTCTTCAATTGTAATAAATGAGTAAATTGCCTTGAAAGCATAATCCCTCATTTCTTGAGTAATTTCGCCATCGAAAAATATTACACCAGGATTAGTGTTATCACAATCAAACATTGAAAGTGCAGATACCTCATCTAAGACAATTTCTTTTGCCAAATCTGCCTTATCATCATTTTTAATTTTGAATGACACCCCACCATTTCCACGAGTTTTAAAACGAGCAAAAGGATTTAATCTAATTAAACGAGGATAACCAATGATGTGAATGCCATTTTCTTTTAGTTTATTAATAATATGGCAAGCCAAATAAGTTGTGCACATGCCATCTGGAGAATCAGTATCATCAATTCCAATATGCAAATAACTAATTGTAATCACCTTTTACATTAACTTATTATAGTTAAAGGTAATATATAATTTTTTAACAAAAATATGAAACGGTTATTTTATGTTAAGTCGAGGCAAAATGTTACAAGAAATAGAGAGATTATTAATTTCAGAAGGCTATAAAACATCTGACATTTATGATCAAGGTTCTTTTGATATTGTAGCTCGTAAAAACTTACTAATCTTACTTTTAAAAACATTTGTTAATATTGACAGCGTTAATGAAAGTAACGCTCGAGAAATGAAACAATTAGCGAACATATTCTTAGCTTCCCCGATAATAATCGGTGCTAAATCAAGAAACGGCCTTTTAGAAGAAGGTGTAATTTATGAAAGGTACGACATTCCAACAATCGGATTTGAAACCTTAAAAAATATGATAATATATAACGAATATCCTGAAATTCTAGCAGACAGGGGAGGATATTTTGTTAAAATTGATGGTAATGTTATAAAACAATATCGTGAAGATTATTCACTTTCACTTAAAGATTTAGCAGACCTGGCACACGTCTCAAGGGCAACAATGTATAAATATGAAAATGAAATCGTAAGGGCCAATACCGAAACTGCAATGATATTGGAAGAAATTCTAAACACAAAAGTAACATTGGACATTGACATACTAAAATACAACCAAGAAGATCAAATTCAATATAATGCATCCGGTGAAGGAGCTGCAGATTTATCAAAACTCGGATATGGAGTAGTTTCTACAAATAAAAGTCCATTTGATGCTGTTGCAAAAGATGAACAAACATCACTAATCGCCAATGTTGAAAAAAATAGAAGCCAAAAAACTCTAAAAAGAATGGCAGTGCCTCTAAAAGATTTATCAATGATTACTTCATCCGAACCAGTGTTTATTATTAATAATGATAAAATTAAAGAATCACTCGGAACAATTCCTGTGATTAAATCTTGGGAATTGAAAGAATTCGAGCATTCACAAGAATTAATTAAACTAATTAAAGAAAGAAAAGAAAATTAGGGATAAAATGGAAGATTTAAAAATTGATGATATGAAAGATTACCCCATCAAATGGGTTTGTAATTTCAGAGGACAAAAAGCAATAGGAATATGTGGATATTCCCAAAAAATAGCAATGTTTGCAGCAGATGAAAGAGTATCAAAAATCCTTGACGATATTGTAATCGGTACCAGGGAAGATTTAGAGGGATACGGTTGTGAAGAAAAAGACAGGTGCTGTAATTTTGATTGTGAATACTGTGAAATTACACCTAGACAATACTTACAAATTACTGGGAAAAAACCGTCAAATAAAAATATTAAAGAATTAAACGAAGGATTGAAAAGTTTAAATGAAGAATTTGAAATAATGAATATCGTTCCTTTCAAAGAATATGAAGTATTAAATTTCAAGGACTAAATACTTTTTAAAACTTCCATATCTTTTTTTATTTCTTCTTCGCTTGCCACACCAAAAGTTACCAAATCAACAAAGTCTAAATTGTTTAAAAAATTAAATCCTTCTTCTGGTGTTTGAATACCTACACTAAATACTCTGCAAGCAATAATTTTTTTATTTAAATCTAAGATCTTTTGTCTGAATTCCGCTCTTTGAGCCTTTAGAAATGAAGGAGTATCCATCATATATGCAAAACTATTCAATGGAACCATATAAAAATCAAATAAATCCAAATCAATATTATCTTTAAGTAAATCAGTAGTACGATAAGGAAAAGCAGTTATAATTCCTGATAATGCTCCGGAATCATTAATTTCGCCCAAAATCTTAGAAGTAAGATTCCATTTATATGCATCAACTATGAACTCATCAACAAGCATCAATGGAGTATCATATTTTGAAAACAATTCGATATCGTCTTGCCAGTCAACATCACAAGCAACTTCATAATTGGGGGCCAAATAATCAACATCCGATTTACCGATAGTTGCAATTACTTTCATGTCACAACCATTTTCACAAGCCAAATCGAATCCTTTTAAAAGGTTTTCATTATTAACTAAATTAATTGCTTTTACACCTTCATCAAAAGCCGTTAAAATAACATCAGCTATTCTTTCAGGTTGTGAGTATAAATCTAGTTGATATAATCTTGCTCTATGACCATAATATGGTTCGGCCAAAAACGGACCGTAACCTAAAATAGCTTCGGGAATTGATTTTTCTTTAAAATCCAGATTATTTAAAAAAATTATAATCGCCTTTTTTTATTCTTTTTCGACAACAACTGCAGTACCATAGACTAAGATTTCTTGCATTACATTAGATATTTCATTTGAGTCAAATCTAACTGCAACAATACCATTTGCACCTAACTCTTTTGCATGATCAATAGTTCTTTGTAAAGCTTCATCTCTTGAATCTTCCATCATAGATACATATTGTCTAATTTCACCACCGAATAAAGATTTAACGCTCGCTCCTATTTGTCCACCAGCGCCTCTACTTCTTACGGTTAAACCATATACAAATCCTTTTGTTTCGACAATCTTAAAACCCGGAATATCATTAGCGGATGATATTGGAAATTCATTTACTGATACCATAATTTCATCTTTTTTATTTTATCAATTATAATTTTAAATACAAAGAAATATATATATTTAATTAATATTTATGATGAAATTTAATATGGTGAAATAATGAAAGTACTTGTTGCAGATGCAATAAATGAGAAAGGAATAGAAAATTTAAAGGAAGTAGCTGAGGTTGTTGTAGATACAAGCATTACTCCTGAAGAATTAGTCAATACAATTAACGAATATGAGGGAATAATTGTAAGGAGCAGGACCAAAGTTACTAAAGAAGTGATTGATAAGGCGGACAATTTAAAAATTATCGCAAGGGCAGGAGTTGGAGTAGACAACATTGATTTAGATGCAGCTACCGAAAAAGGTATTATGGTAGTTAACTCACCAGAATCAACTTCCATTACCGTAGCTGAACACACAATGGGATTATTACTCACTTTAGCTCGTAAATTATCCATTGCTGATAAATCTGTCAAAGAAGGAAAATGGGAAAAGAAAAAATTCATGGGAGTTGAACTCAGAAATAAAACTCTCGGTGTTATCGGAATGGGTAGAATTGGTTCCCAAGTAGTTAACAGATGTAAAGCATTTGAAATGGATGCAATAGCATACGATCCATACTTACCTGAAGAAGTTGCTACACAAATGGGAGTAGAATTAACTGATTTGGAAACTGTCCTTAAAAATTCAGACTTTATTACTATTCATGTACCATTAACTCCTGAAACTAAACATTTAATTTCATATAATCAATTTGAAATAATGAAAGATACTGCATTCATTACAAACTGTGCACGTGGTGGAATCATTGATGAAGAAGCATTGTATGATGCTTTGAAAAATGAAAAAATTGGTGGAGCAGCTTTAGATGTATACGAAGAAGAACCACCTGCTGAAGATTCCAAATTATTTGAACTTGATAATATTGTATTAACTCCACACATTGCAGCTTCAACTAAAGAAGCACAAAGAGACGCTGCTATTATTGTGGCTGATGAAATTATTGAATTATTCAAAGGGGGAACTCCAAACAATGTTTTAAACATGCCAAGAATTGATAATAGAACTTATCAAGAATTATCCCCATACTTTGAAATCTGTGAAAAATTAGGTAGTTTCATCTCTCAAGCAGTAAGCGGCAAAATAAGAGATTTAGAAATTGTTTACAGTGGGGAACTTGCTAAAATTGATAATTTAGAAATTTTGACAAGAACTGTAATCCAAGGTGCTGTAAATCCATTCTTAAGCTCACCTGTAAATGCAGTTAATGCTGCACTTGTGGCTAAAGATCGTGGAATCAACATTACCGAAGGCAGGAAAACCAACGCAAAAGGTTATGAATCCTTAATTAGAGTAGAAGCTAGGACTGATAAGGACTCATTCTCTGCTGAAGGAACAACATTACACGAAGCCAGAATTTTAAAAGTAAATGATTACTGGGTGGATGTTATTCCTGAAGGACACATGTTCATTGCAAAATATGAAGATGTGCCTGGAAGTATCGGAGCTATCGGTACCAAATTAGGAGAACATAACGTTAATATCGGAATTATGCAAGTTGGAAGAGATGAAAAAGGCGGAAGAGCTATCATGATTTTAACTTTGGATAAAGAAATTCCAAATAACGTGATAAAAGAAATCCAAGAATTAGATAATGTTTATGAAGCTATTGGATTAGAATTATAATTAAAAAACAATTTCACCATATTGTTTTTTATTTTTTTTATTTTTTTATTATAAACCATCAAAAAAAAGCTACTTTTTATAAATCCTTTTGATATTGCCATTTTCATCCAATTCTATTTTTAAAGAATCCCCATTGGAAATGAACATTGGCTCTAAAGAATTATTTGAGATAATTTTAATTGTGTTATTGGATTTTTGCATTCTTTCATATTCTTCATATGCAGTATTTGGTGTATCATCAAAGTTATTATCCTCATCAAAAAATCCTGCTTTAATAACTTCCCCTTCTTTTAAAACATCACTTTCATCAAAAAAATCATCAATATCATCATCAAACAAATCACTATAGTCCCCTACAGTATATTCACAAGGATTACCATACTTATCATAAGATTTAAATGTTTCAAGACTGTATGGAAGACAAACAATCATATGAAAAACACCATATTTAGAAAATGTATTTAAATCTGCACCAGAAGGCCTTGCACTTGGACCAGGATGGGAGTGAACAGACCCCCAGTATTTTAAAGTTGGAGGAAGCATATCTGTGCGAACAACCGCACCAGTGGTTCCCGTTTCACCAGGAATAAAAATAAGACTGGTTAAATAAAGTTTTTTATCTTTAATTTCGCCATCAAAAAACGCTAGAAATTCATTCGGATATGATTGCTTTGAGTAATAAATCACTGCATCCAATAACTCTTTATCAACACAAACCTCATCAAATTTCTCATCATTACTATTGAATATTTTTGATAAAAAACTCATACCATAACCTCAGAATAAGTTATTGAAAAATTCTTTTGAAAAAATAGGGAGCTCACAATCAACATTAATGAAACTGCGATAAGAAACCTGTTCCTTAGATTCTTTTTTATTAAAACCAACAATTTTTTTATTTTTTCTATAAACTCCAATACCCCGTTTTTTCCAAGTTTCAACATCATTTAAATTGATTCCATTTTGAAATAATAATTCATGAATATCAGACAAACTTAATCCATTGATTTTTTCATTAGCTACTTTAGAAGAATATTTGGATTTTAAAAAGTGAATTCCATAACCATTGACACAATTTCTCCAGGCTTCATCCTGCCTCCATCTAAAATAATCGTAAATATCTTCATCATTAACCGGAATTATTCTTGAATCAAAAGCCACAGGCTTTGGAAATTCCTTATTATAATTTAAAGTAAATGAAGATGAAGTAAAACTAGCAATTACTGAGTTAATTTTCTCAACACGTCCATTGAAAGGTATTGCATCCAAAAGAATATTGATTTCATCGGAAAATGTATAAATGAAAATAGGTGAAAACTCTTCGAAGAGATCTCTACAAACTTCCACCATCACTTTATAGAAAGCATCATCATATGGCTTTGTAAGTTCCATATTTCTGGCAAATGAATGGAAACTTCTGCCATCTAATCGCACGATGATTTTAGAATTAATAGGACTTCTCAAATCGGAATAAATCTCATATTCTTTCATCATAATCCAACACTGATTGTTTCATTAAAACTCTTAAGTAATTTTATTGCAGAAATTGCTGCCAACATACTTGTTTTTGGATTAGCTGAACATGGATAATTCATTGTAATTGTTTTAAATTCACCAAAATCTCCCTTAGCAGTGATTTCGTGAACATTGCGGTCAACTTTTGGGTCTACAATAATCTTAACATTGATATCCTGATTACATGCTAAACTAATAGTCGCGGCAACATTGATATTTAATGGGAACTCTTTAACAGCTTCAGATGCTTTTCCTTCAAATAAAACTTCTTCAACATCCATGTCCCTACCTAATGATTTAGGAGATTTACGGGTGGTTAATGATACTTCTTCTAAATTAAAGTCAGCAACTGCTTTAATTCCATCCAAACCAACAACCGCACCGGAAGGTAAGTGAATATGAGCATTATTTTCTTTAGCTATGTCATGTATTTTAGTATAAAATTCTTTGTCCATAAAAGCACCTATGCTCATAACAATCATGTCTATTCCTTTTTCAAGAATTTTAGGTGCCAATAATTTAACGGAACTTGGTGAAGCACATTCAAGGACCAAATCCACATCATTTAACATTTTATCCAGGTCCAATACAGCTACTCCTCCAGCAAAACTTGCTAAATTTTCTGCTCTTTCAATATCTTTATCAAAGAAGTATTTAATATCAATGCCATTATCCTCAGGAACTATCCTACTTGCAATAATATTTGCAATAGCTCCGCATCCTATAATTCCTACTTTCATTAGAATCACGTATAAGAATAAATAAAAAAATAGATGAAAGATTTAAAAATTATAATCTTTCAGAATCAAAATTAGGTTTGTTTTCAAATTGTGGTTGAGTTTCTGGTTTTGGAGTTTGTTGTGAAACTGGAGCTGGAGGTTCAGGGACAGGTTGTTCAGGGTTTACTTTTTTAATATCCCTTGGATTTATTAGCATAATATCCGCAATAGCTTGAACTTTATCAAAATCAACAGTTAACAATTCATTTTGAAAAGATTTAACACCAACATTATCATCAGGAACACCTTGAAAAGCACCTCTAATGTTATCAATGAAACTAATTTGTTTTCTTTCAGGTTCAACAGCTCTTACTTGTAATTTTGAAATTGTTCCTAACCTAATATTTAAAACAATATCTTCAACTTGGCCAACATAATGACCAGTGTTTGTGTATATACTTAAATTACGTAAATTTGAAACTTCTACCATTTTAACACCACAAATTAATTAATAAAAATTAACTAAT
>JAILDN010000010.1 GCA_024689425.1 Methanobrevibacter sp. | reverse complement strand
TTTGAAGAAGCAGAAAACAGAATGTTCAATATTAAAATCTGCTTAAAATGTAACGCTCGTAACCCTGCTGGTGCAACAACTTGTAGAAAATGTGGTTACAAAGGTTTAAGATACAAAGCTAAAGAACCAAGAGGATAGATTTATTCTCTTTTTCTTTTACACTTTTTTTACTATTTTTGATTTTAGGTTTTTTTATTAATTCCACTATTTTTATAATCCGAATAATAATTAATTTAATATATAATTTTAAATAAACTATCTTTATGAAAGATGTTGAAGCATATATTAAAAATATATTAAAGGAAAGGAAAATTCATTTCACATTAATTGACCCTGATGAACAAACGCCTGAAGAAGCTTTAAACATTGCAACAGAAGCTATTGAAGGTGGAACAGATGGTATTATGATTGGTGGATCAACAGTTAATAATGAAGACGTTGATGAAACTTGTAAAATACTGTCTGAAAATATTGCCGTACCTATAATAATATTTCCAGGAAATACCAGTAGTGTAAGTAAATATGCTGATGCAATATTTTTTATGAGTTATCTTAACTCTAATAATCCTTATTGGATAATTGGAGCACAAGCTCTTGGTGCACTTTCTGTTAAAAAATCTGGAATCGAAATATTACCTATGGGTTATATGGTTGCAGAACCTGGCGGAACTGTTGGATGGGTAGGAGACGCCAAATTGGTACCTAGAAACAAGCCTAAAATACCTGCAGCTTATGCAATGGCAGCAGAATCTTTAGGAATGAGATTCTTCTATATTGAAGCAGGTTCTGGCGCAGATAAACCAATCCCTCCAGAAATGGTTGCATATACCAAAATGGCAACTGATGACATGATTGTTGTCGTCGGTGGAGGTATTCGTGATGCTACAGCAGCATATACTGCAGCTAAGGCTGGTGGAGACATTATAGTCACCGGTACTGTTGTAGAAGAAACTGCTGATGTTAAAGCTAAAATTCAAGAACTTACAATGGCTATTAAAAAAGCATCTATGGAGTAGTTATCAGCTGCTCTACCATTACTTTTTTTATTTATATTTAACATAATAATAATTGTGAAAAGTTATGTTAAAATCATTATATTATAAAGCACTAAATAATAGAAGATATCTTCAACCAGAGCCAGAAAAGAAAGACAAATCATTTTTAGAGGAAAAATGGTTCGATAAATCTTTTAAAAAAAGTGAAAAGGAATTTGTCATCGCTGCAGGTGATGGAAGTTTCAATATTAAAAAATTTTTAATGTTTAATTACTGTCCGGTAGGTGCTGAAGCCTTAATTTATGATGGGGACATAAAACAAATTGAACAAGCAGAAATCTTTGAGATTAACCATATTCCATTTATAAAAGAATTAATATCAAATTATATGGATATATTTGAGCTTAAGTGTTGCCTAAAAGCTATTAATGACTATGATGTTGATTATTATTTATTTGATGGATCACTTTTTGGAGATTTACAAAACCCTTATCCAAAATGGGTAAAGCAACCCTCAGACGTTAAACACTTAAATGAGGGTGTTTTAAAATTATTCACAGAAAAAATCAATGATTTATCGAATTTGGATTTGTCATTTCCTGAAATAAAAAAAAGGATTTTTGTCCATGTGTCTGGAGAGGGGAGTGACAATTATGGGGATGAAATCGATGATGTTTATAATTTGTATTTGTCTTCAATTGAAAAATTATTGGTTTTAAGGGAAATCTTAAAAAACAATAAAAAAATAATTTCAATTTCCAAAACTTCTTCTAACAACGATTTATTCCAGTGGAAAGCTCCGGATATTGGTGTTTTAGATCAGTTTACTAATAAAGAAGGAATCTCAAAAATTATTTATAAAAAAGTCGAAACTGATATAAAAGTTCCTTTTCCAGTTTATAATGATTTTTTCAATAGGTCATGGTTTACAATATTCTATGTTAGACTGGATGAAAATAAAAATGTTTTAAAAGTTGAACTTCCTTATTATGCAGAGGAAGATGAAGTTCAGGAAATTGTAGAAATAATTAAAAGAGATGCGACTGGAGGATATCCATATTTGCTTAATAAAGCCCATAATGATGTTAAAATTACAAATAAACATGTTGAAGAACTTTTAAAAATTGGTAAAATTTATGAAAAAACAAACAGGGAACAATTAAAGATGTGATAGGATGGTAGTAGGTTATTGCGTTGGTGAAATTTCTCTATCAGAGTTAACATTTATTTCAGATAAAATGCCTCAAGTAGGAGAATATGTTACTGTTGAATATGATGGTAAAAAAGTTTTAGGAATGGTTGAAAGTTTAGTGAGAGGGAACGATTCTTTAAATATTGATTTGCATGATGTAGATGCAATTCAAACTATTGCCCGTATGGGCGGTAAAGATTATTATATTAAAGGAAAAGTAAAACTTCTTGGTGATGTCGATGATAATCTGAGGTTGCCCAGAACTCCCGCTCTTCCAGGAACTCCAATTAAACTAGCAGATAAGGAAATTCTGGATAAAGTATTTAAAGTTAAAAATCCTTTAAGATTGGGGACTTTAGTTAATCAAGAAGACATTGTTGTAAATGTTGAGGCAAATCCTATATTGAATAGACATTTAGCGATTTTAGCAATGACTGGTGCGGGTAAATCTAATACTGTTGCAGTGTTAATCGACCAATTAATTGGTTATAATGTGCCTGTTTTTGTTTTTGATATGCATGGTGAATATAAAGATGCAACATTTCCTAATGGGGATGTCAATGTTATTCAACCTAAAATTAACCCTATTTACATGTCTTTTTATGAAATTAAAAGATTAGTCAATATTCCAAATAATGCATTCGTTCAAGAAAGACACTTCAGACAAGCGTTTAATCATGTAAAAAACGAAATTGAAGCAGGTACGGAAAGTAAACATAATTTTTTAGATGCAATGCAGAATTATCTTGAAATAAAGTCTCAAGAAGAAGGTTCAGATAAACAGATAGTCGATGTTGTAAATAAAATTGAAGATGCAAAAGAGAAATATAATAACTTATTTGACAATAATAAAGGAAATATATTAACTAGTATTAAAATTGGTCATGTTAATGTGCTTGATTTAAGTCAGACTGATGAATCCGTAGCTGAAGTTCTTGTAAGTCATATCATGAGAAATTCACTTCAAAGAAGAAAAAATGCTGTTCATGGTCATGCGAAAAATACATTGGACCATCCAGTATTTTACATTATTGAAGAAGCTCATATTCTTGCTCCTAATAAGAGAGATTCAACATCTAAACATTGGATTCAGAGAGTTGCTCGTGAAGGCCGTAAATTTGGTTTGGGATTATGTTTAGTTAGCCAATCACCAAAAACGGTTGACCATGATGCATTGTCTCAAATGAATAACATGATTATATTAAGACTTGTAGAACCAGAAGACCAACGCCATGTACAATCCGCTTCCGAAAGCTTATCAAAGGATTTAATCAATCAATTACCATCTTTAAATGTTGGAGAAGCCATAGTTTTAGGTTTAATGAGTAAAGTACCTACATTAGTTAAAATTGATGAGTTTAAAGGTCGTCGAACTGGTGGTGATTTGGATATAATCGGCGATTTGGCAAAGCTAAATGAATCGGAAAAATCTGAAATTAAACGTCAGGAACAGGAAAGCCTTGATTTAGGCTATGATTATTAGTTCATGTCAATATTGTTCATGTTAGGTTGGGAATTTACACAAACATTAAATAATTAATGAACTATACTACTAAATAATTAAATACTTTACAAGTGTTTAAATTGGTTATATACAAAATTAATAAAAGGTAATATAATGAAATTTGCACATTTAGCAGACACTCATTTAGGTTATCGTCAGTTCGGTTTAGTAGAACGTGAGAAAGACTTTTATGAAGTGTTTGAAAGGATAATTGATAAAATAATTGAAGAAGAAGTAGACTTTGTAATACATAGTGGGGATTTGTTTGATAATTCAAGGCCATCTCCAATATCTCTTTTAACATTCCAAAAAGGATTGTTAAAACTTAAAAATGCTAATATTCCAGTATATGCTATTGCAGGTAATCATGATAGCGTTTTGCGTAAAGGATCAATTCCTCCACAAGTATTATTTAAAAAATTTGGTTTGAAAGTGATTAGTCCAATTAACACTAATTATATGTATGAGGATGTTTTTATTGGAGGTTTACCATTTTATCCATCCTCACAATATAAGAATTTAAAAAGTAAACTTGCAGAATTATCTAAAAAAGCGGCTAATCATGAAAAATCTATTTTAGTATTGCATCAGGGAATTGATAAATATTTCAATTTAAGTTATGAGCTAGAAATTGGCGATATTCCAGATAATTTCTCTTATTATGCAATGGGACATCTTCACAATTATATCAATGATGATTTTGGTAAAGGAAAACTTGTTTATCCAGGTTCTAGTGAAATTTGGAAAATAAATGAGTTAAAAGATTATAGGCAGCACGGTAAAGGTTTTGTAGTTGTTGATTTAGATGGTTCAAAACCTTCAGTGAAACGAATAAAAATTGATCTTCCAAGAGAGTTTATTGAAAGGTCACTTGACTATGAAAGTTTAGATAGTGGAATAGAGGGAATAAAAGAGACAATTAAGGATTTTGATAATAAACCTATTCTTAATTTGACAGTTGAAAATGTAAGCTCTGCATCAAATGCTTATGAGAGAATTAATGAGGAGTTGGATAGTTTATCTTTAATGATTAGGCCTAAATTTATAACGTCCGATGAAGAGAACATTGATTTAATCATTGATAAAGAAAATGCATTGGGACCTATTGAAGTTTTATCATCTAGATTGGAAAGTTATGATGATGAAGACATAACTAAATTAGCTGTGGACTTATATAATTTACTTTCCAAAGATAAATCAGAAGAAGCTGAAGAATTACTTAAGGAATTTTATAATAAAAAATATCCTGTTGAAGACGAAGTAATGGAGGATTAAAAATGATTTTTAAACGTTTAAGACTAAAAAATTTTAAATCCTATGCGAATGAGATTATTACTTTTGATAAGGGAATCACTGTTATTGTAGGGGAAAACGGAGCCGGTAAATCCTCTATCTTTGAAGCTATTAGTTTCGCGTTATTTAAACAACATACTGCAGGAAAATTAGGGGATCTTGTACGCAATAGTGCTGATGCAATGGGTGTTGAACTGGATTTTGTATCAAGAGGTAAAGAATATAGAATCATCCGTGAAAAAACTAAATCTAAAACTAATTCCAGACTTTTAACTAAAACTTCCAGTGAAAGTGAATTCATGTCTCTCTGTTCTGGAGAACGGGAGGTTTCTTCTCAAATTGAAGCTATTTTGGATATGGATTCTAATTTATTTTTAAATGCAATTTATGTGAGGCAAGGTGAAATAGCAGAACTTGTCGATAAACAACCTGCTGAGAAAAAACGTTTAATAGGCAAATTGCTTGGCCTTGATTCACTTGAAGTTGCATGGAAAAATTTATCTCCCATCATAAATAATTATGAAAATCACTTATCTGAACTTAAAGGGAAACTTTATTCTAAATCTGCCCTTGATGAAGAATATAAAACCAAGTCTTCAGAATTAAATGATTTAAGAGATAGGGGACATGAATTAGAAAATCAAATAACTGAAGTAAAACAATTAATTGAAGAAATTTCTGAAGATAAACGTAACATGGAACGTGAAAAGGAAATTTATGATACTCAGATGAATAATTTAAATAATGAAAAACAAACTTTAGAAAAACTTGAAAAAGATAAACAAGTTCTTCAAGATAATTTAGATAAAATTCGTGAAGCTGAAGAGGAAATCGAACGTTTAGAAAAATATGTTTCAAAATTAGATGTTTATTTGGACTTTGAAAAATCTGTTGTCAGTATTCAGAATTTAAAAGAATCTGAGATTGAATTAGAAGAAAAAATTGATACAATAAAACAACAGAAACAACTAATTCATGATAAGAAACAAGGTTATAATGATTATTTGGCTTCAGATGAGCAAATTTCTAAATTAAACAATCAAAAGATTGAGTTGGAAAAAGAATTGGCTAAAATTACTCAACTTGAAAAAGATAAAAAAGATTTATTGGAAGTAATTGAATCAGATAGAAATGATATTGAGCGCTTTTTCTCAATATCAAAAGAGAAATTAATTGATTATGGTATTTCTCAAGATGATTTAGATGGTGTTGACGATTTAAAGAAATTAGGCGAAGTAACAGATGAATTTTCAGATGAGATATCTACTAAAATCAAAAATTTGACTAATGATATTAATTCTAAAAAAGAGAATATTGTTGCATTCAAACAGACTATTGCATCTTGTGAAAAACCTTTAGAGGAATTGGCGGATGTTGATAATAAATGTCCTGTTTGTCAGTCTGAAATTGATGATACTAAAAAAGAGGAATTAGTTTCACAGTACAAGCAAGACATTGAGGATAATAAAAAATCTATTGAAGAACATGAAGAAACTATCCGTTTATTTGTTAAAAACAAAGAAAGTTTTGAAGAAAAACAAAAGAAAGTTAAGGAATTATCTGAAGATATTCTTGAATTCAAATATAAATTATCTAATTTAGAAAAAGATTCACAACGTTTGAATGATATTGATAAAGGTTTAGATGCTAAAGATTATGTTAGCAATAAATTAGGTGAATTGATTATAGAAATTGCTAAAGAAAAAGAAAATCGTGATGGATACAAACAGGATCATGATGATTATAATCAATCAAAAGGTGCTTTAGATGTTTTAGGTAGCCAAACCGATGCTGAGTACAAATTGAAACAAGTTAAAAATGAAATTGATACTCATGTTAAAAACATTAAGTTGGCCATTGATAGTGACCCTCATCTTAGTGGAGACATGGATACTTTAGAACTTAAAAAACGTATTGATGATTTAAAAGCTAAAAATGAAGAATTTAATCAACTTAAAGGTTTTGTTCAAAATAAAAGCACTGTAACTTCCCAATTCAATTCTGTTAAGGAGGATATTGGCGTTTCTAACAATCAATTAGATATTATTCAAAATAAGATTGATGCCTCTTTGTATGATGAGGAGAAATATGAACAAATCACTTATAATGATGAAAGGTACAATAGGAGACTTGAATCATTTAACAATGAATTGTCTGAAATCAAAGGAAGAGCTAAAGAACTCATTTCCGTTAGAGATTCTCTATCTGAAAAAATTAAAAATAATGACAAGTTCCAAAAGGAATATGAGGATACATCTAATTTCGTTGATCTATTAAAAAATCTTCGTGAATTATATGGTAAAAATGGTATTCAAAAGGATTTAAGAAATAATTCAAGGCCTATCATTCAAAAGAATACAAAAGATTTCTTTGATGACTTTAATTTCAATTATTCTGATTTGACTTTAGATGAGGATTATGAAGTTACTGTATGGGGTCCTGAAGGTGAATCTTCCATGTCAATGGTTAGTGGTGGTGAAAAAATAGCTGTTGCATTGGCTTTAAGACTTGGTATCACAAAATCCATGGCTAAAGGAGATTTAGAAACTATCTTACTAGATGAGCCTACAATTCATTTGGATAGTGCTAGAAGACAGGAATTAATTAATCTATTAAAAGAAATGTCATTACTGCCTCAAATGATTATTGTAACTCATGAAAATCAGTTAGAGACTGCTGCTGATAATTTAATTAAAGTAGAAAAAGAAAATGGAATATCAAAAATAGTAAATTAATTTTTTACTATTTTTCATTCTTCTTCTAAAAATTCGTCTGAACTTTTAATTGAATCAACAATGCAGTTTGCATTCCATCCTACGATTGTAGCCGCTTTTTCTTCTAAGTTTTCTGGAACTTCTTCAAGTCCATAGGGCCTTACTAAAACAAGAGGTATGTCATATTTTTCAGCAGCTTCTATTAAATCATCAAATGTTTCTTTATTATCTTTATATAATCCTGCAAGCAATATTATTCTATCCACTTTTTGATAAAATGCTTCTCCAGCAGTTGAATATGATGCAGACACTGATTCTTTCCATAGAAAATCTACTTTTGAAAAAAGTTTTTCAATGAATTGCCCATATTCATTGTTAAAATCAGTACCGTTTGTAATTATTAAATTATAAATTTTATCATCCTTGTCCTCTTCGAACATTTACCTCACCTAATCAAAAAATATATTTTACTAAATATTTAAATTATTATTATATTAATAAATTTATTTAGGTTTAGTTTTTTATGAAGGCGGCTGTTATAGGTTTAGGAGTGGAAGGAAAAAAGGCAGTAAATTCTCTTTTAAAACATGGTTGGGATGTTTATGCAAGTGATTTAAATAGCAATATCGATTTGTCTGATTTAGAATTGCCCGGCCTTTCTTTAAATTTTTTAGAGGGTGGAGAAACTTTTTCTATTGTTTCAGATAGTTTAACTTTAGATTTGGGATTTACCAATTCCCAAGCTATTGATGAGTGTGATGCAATAGCTATTAGTCCCAGCATGTTTGGTGGAAGTTTTGCAACAAGATTATTGGATGAGGGTTGTCTTTTAAGTGATGTTGTCACAAATCACAAAAAAATTTTTACAATTGGAATTACAGGAACGAATGGGAAGACCACTACTGTTCACATGTTAAAAAATATTTTAGAAAATGCCGGAAAAAAAGTTTTAGTCGGCGGAAATGGTGGTGGAGGCTTTTCAGGATATTATGATTTAATGCTTGAAGCCGAAAATGGAGATTATGATATTGTTCTTGTTGAAGTTTGTGATATGACTTTGGATTTTTGTAATTATGCTTTTGATTTTGATATGATTGGTTTAACCAATATAGGTAATGACCATATGGATGTTCACAAAACCATTGCAAATTATAAAGATTCATTAGTTAGATTTTTCACTGATAAAGAAATTTTCACTGCTTTTAATCAGGATTTTAATAGTAATTTTAAAGAAGTCGCCTCAAAGCACATTTCCTATTTTGAATATCAAGATGAATTAAAGGTTTATGGAAAATTTAATAAATTAAATGCTGGTTTGGCAATGGCTATTGCAAATGAGTTAAAAGTATCTAAGGATGTTATTAGACAATCTTTACTTGAATTTGAGGCTGTTACTGGACGTTTGGATGTCTATAAGATTAATGATTCTTTAGTTTATGTGGGTAAAACTGATAATTCGGATGCTTTAAAATCTGTTTTAACTGAAAGGGATTTCTATGCAATATTTATTGGTACTCCAAGATCCCATGAAACTCATAGGCTTGAGATTATTGATGAAGCAGTTAAATATAATCCTGAGGTAATTGTTATTTTCCCTGGTTTGGATGACAATTTGGATTTGGCCATTTATCGTTTAAATTACTTGAAATATAGAGGTAGGGTATTAACCGCCACATCTCTTGATGAAATTATTGCTTATGTTGCTGAATTTTCACACGAAGAAGCTATGTTAATTGGTGGAAATGGTCAGGAGGCTATTATTAATATTCAAGAGAGAATAAAGCTTATCTCTGAAAAGTTAAAATAATCACCTATATATAGTATGTACAATCATAGTTTATATCATATGATAATTTTTTAGGTGTTTTGTAATGAGTTATAAATGGAGAAATACATCAATTAAAATAGTCTTGATTTTATTTGTTGTTTGTGTAATGTTATTTTCATTTTCATTTGTAAATCCTACCTCATTTACAGGCAAATCACTTGCTGAAGCTTATAATTTACCTATAGGTCAATCCATGTTTGCAGGAGACTCTGTTTTGGATGAAGGGCAAATGATTGAAGTTCCTTTTCTTTCAAAGCCTTCATTTATCCTTCACGAAATCCTAACACTTGATTTAAATGGTATTTTAAGAACTTTAACAACAGGTGCGGTATCTTTTGATTTTTCAACGGTATCTAGTGGAGGTATTGATTCTTATGGAAATGTCGTTGGTTTTGAAGGTCCGGGTTATTTAACTTTTGACGGTGATAAATTAGTTGTTAAAGCTCCTAGTACTTATGTATGGGGTTATAGTTATCCTTATAAGGTTTTAACAAAAACAGAATCTGGTGTAAATCTTGTTGTTAATGGAACTGTTGTCAAATCTATTCCTGCAAGTGAAATAAAAAATTTAAATTTCAGTAATAAGTTTTATAATGTTACATCAATTGTAAAGTGGTATAATTATGAGGCTAAAGTTGGATCTAACTTTACATTAGAAAAAGGAATTGTAGGATTTTCCGACGGTAGGAATAATATTAGTTATTCTGATATTGAACGTATTTTTGGTAAAAACGTTTCAGATTATGTAGATGCTTATCCATCTGGCACTCCTATTGTTTTATACATGGGTAATACCACTGCTGTTCCAGGACAAGTCTATTACACTTATTTAGGTTCGTATCCTGAATATGGTAATGCTGTTCGTGAATTCAATGCAAGGCAATTTGTTCAAGCATGGAATAATACCATAATTCCGCCGAACTGTTCTGGAAATGGACGTGATTATATTTCATTTGGTGCTGCTTCTGATCCTGAAGCTCCCGGAGGAAGTGCTGCGCACGGTGTCTGTCCACCAGCTAGGGCTTTAAGGTCTGCAGTTCTTGCTGAAGGTTTCAGTTTACCTGTTGGTATGTCAGGGGATGAAAATGCAGTGCTGTTTGGTTATAACCCTGCTAGTGAAATTAAAGTAACCAATACGCATAATTATCCTATTAAAATAATTATGTGGACTGAGGGATCTGGTACGGGAATGATGATTTGTGCAAAGATTATCAGATTAATGCCGTCCAATTCCACAAAGTAGTATGACGAATATTGATATTAAGTAGTCTAACTACTTATTTTTTTATTCTTTTTTTTCAATCATGACAACATCTGCTATTATTACTGCTGCCGGAAAAAATTCTAGAATGAGAAAGGATCAAATTTCTAGAAATTTGGATATTAAAAATAAACTTATTTTACCATTTAATAATAAGACAGTTTTGGAGACAACAATTGACAATACATTATCTTCAAATATTGATGAATGTATTGTTGTACTTGGACATTATAGTGATGAAATAATGGATGCAATCTCTAATAATTATGAAGGTGTTGTAAAATTCATAATTAATAATCCCTGTGATGTAGGTTTATCAACTTCACTATTCAATGGTTTATCAAATATCAATTCAGATTTTGCTTTATGCGTCACTGGAGACCAACCAACAGTATCAACCGAAACTTTCAATAAAATGATTGAAGTATCTCAAAATGCAAATGATCCATTTAAAACCATATCTATATTAAGAAGAAGAAAAATCGGATTATTAGATACTGCAGAAGGTCTTGGAATGCCTTTTGTAGCACCAAGAGAAAATTTAATGAAATACTTGGAAAATGAAGATGATAATTTAAATCCAATACTTAGAAAAATATTTGCTGATGGCTATACATTTTATGGAATAAAAGAAAAAAATGAAAAAGAGTTATTGAATATTAATCATTATGATGATTATCTAAACTTAATTAAATAGATTCTAATCCTGAGATTACTTCATCTATTTTATCTGCACTAATACCAATGGCCATTTCATTGTCTTTGATATCAGCAGCTTTTCTAGAACCATCACAACCTAAAGTAAAGTTAACTCCTTTTTCGATATAAGGATTTGCGAAAGCATCACCACATAATGATTGAATTCCTGCAAAACTAGGATTGATTTTCTCACCAGTAGCATATACGATACTTTGAGCAAGAAGCATTCCACCAACAGGTTCAGTTATGACCTGGATAACGTCTGCTTTAAAATTAGCTTCATCTAAAGGAGCATAAACAATTCCCCAGTGTTGATCCTTAATGATTGAAAGTTTAGCAGTAAGGCTTTTTGCAGTTTCTAAATCTTTAAATCTGCCTAATGAGAAATATTTTTCACCATTAGCTAATTTTTCAGGCATATCCCTAAGGCCTATGGCTCCAGCTCCGCCAAGACACATTTGTTCTTCAACGGTACTATAGAATTTTTCTCCAAGGGAAGCTTTTCTAACCATTTCACAGTGTCTGACTTTTTCATCTATTAATTCGAATCCTTCAGGGATTTCATCCTCGCTGATTAATTTCATTGCAACTGGTTTACATGTTAGTTTAACTTTTGAAGCAATGACTTCAGCATATTTTTGATTTGTTTCTAAATCAGTACTCATAATACTCACCAAGTCATATATTTGTTTTAAGGAATTATAAAGTCTTTTGTTTTGTTTTTGTTACCTTTACAAAATGTTTTAAAATCACATGCTTCACATGTTCTCTCTTCTGCTTTAGCTTTCCACGCATCTTGGATTTTACATCCATTTATTTCTTTGATTATTGATGTTTCGATTTTTTCAACAACATTATCGAATTTTTCCAGTGCTTCTGTGATTTTATTATCATCAATCGGAATAATTCTAATGGATCTATCAACCTTAAATTCTTCACTTAATTTAGGCATTTCATCATCTTCATCCCAATTTTCGATTAATTCTATATCTTTTTCGTATTTCTCATTATCTCCAACATCGGTTAGATGGTAATGGATATCCTCTTTAATAAGTTTTAAATCTTCAATTGATGGAACTAATTCATTCAAATAGAAAATTATTCCTGCTACCGGCTTTTTATCTTCTTGTTTGGATCTAAGCCAGGAATATGTTAATATTTGCCTTTCATGATAATCCCAGGATTCGTTACCCGTTCCACTAACGTCATTAGGAGGTCTTTTCATCCCTTTATAATCTATAATTATTTCATATTCATCTTCATCAAGGCCTTTAATTATGTTATTAAACTCTTCATTTTCTTTTAAATAATTAACAATTTTATTTTCTTCATTCATGTTAATTAAGCTCAAAACATCTATAACTCCGCTGATGCCATAGTATTTTGAACGTTTATCATTTTTAGTGTATGGCATCTCCCTTAAACCTTTAATCAAGACTTCTGCAGATTCCATTAATGGGAATAAGTCCGCACCCCAAACATTAATGGCCTTTTCAGCCCTTGCACTAGCCAATTTCTTATGGTCATATTCATTTAAATCATCAATGGTCATATTGATGTCAGGATGGTTTATAGTAAAGAAATGGTCAGGTTTTGGATAAAGGCCCCTAACCTGTAATCTTAAGTCAATAATATCTTCAATTGGGCGAATATCCTTTTTCCAATCCCATGGAAATTGTGTATGTTCTGATTCCCATTTCAAATATGCTTCTTCCATTACACCATGAATAAATTCACCGAACCATAATTGAATAGGCATTGAAGGCGGAAGCGTTCCTTTATTTTGATATCGGTATTGTAATCCGCAAGTTAAATAAGAAAGCAAATCTCCAGTTAGACTGTATTCTGGAATCATGTATGATTTTGATCTTGATGATAATTTCATTTTTCCACCCTCATATTAAATAAATCTCTCTAAATCCTTTTTGATGTTCATCTCTACTCCATCCGAGTGCAACATTCGGAATTGACTGATGCTTTTGTTTAAACGAATATCCATCAATAGCCGGATTGAGTCCAATTAAAAGCAAGATATTTTCTGCTCTTGAGAATGCAACAAAATAAAGTCTTGTTAAATCGTCAAAGGATTTATCTTTTTCACTTCTATCAGATTCTCCAAGTTCACTATATTTGCGGATGCTTTCTTCCATAATTGTATATTCAGGTTCTTTTTTAGGAAATCTTTGATTTTGGGTTCGGACATCATTTTTCTTAAATTTAGAACCCACATCCACAATAACTAATGGGAATTCTAAACCCTTTGATTGATGAATGGACATGATATTCAATCTATTTTCAGGTAATGTCTCAAGCAATGCTTCATCAATAGAAACATCTCCAGTAGCTATAGGCAGGAAAATATTCCAAATGGCTTCAAGAATAGATGCTCTTTCTTCTTCTGGTGTTGTAAATACAATATTTGCAGAATACTTATTGAAAAATCCTGTTTGTGTAATTGACTGTGTAATCGCTTCGAGATAAACAACTCCTTCGGCATCATCTTGCAGGTATTCAAGCCAAGTGACTAGTTTATAAGCAAGTTCCATTAAATTTGCTCTTTGAGGCCATTTATCATATCCTCTAGGGTTTCTTCGCTGCCAATCAATGACAAATGTATTCAAATTGAAGGGTTCATGAGGTTCAGGATTTAATTTAATAAATTGCTGAGCTTCATATCTCCATCTTTGCATATTTCTTCTTCCAAGAATGGGAATTTGCTTATCTGAATTTTGTATTTTTGATTCGGGATCAATACATTCAAGCATTAAACCGCAAAATGTTGCAACTTCCTTAATTTCTTGTAAATCGCGTCCGCGAGGATTAAAAACTTCAATAGGGTTTTTTAATTTTTTAAGTTGTTGTCTTATGTGGCCGTTTAATGTGTGATTCCCTTGCCTCATTTCTTTTGGAGAATATGTTAAAATTGCCATATCTGATGCAGAACCGCTTTCTTCATCTAATTTAATTGTAATATTATCAATATCTCGAGCTTTCTTTTCACTTTCTTTTCTTATTTTAATCATGTCTTTTGGGGTTTGACATTTTTGTATTTCGTTGAAATATTGCTCATCTATAACTCTATTGACTTTAAGGGTTGTTTCTCCATTATTAATCAAATCATCAATAAATTTTGATAAATCTTTGGATAATATTTGAAGATTATTCCTAAACATTCCCAATATTGGCATGTTGTATTTTTCCAATTCTGGAGCAATAATTTTAGGTTTATCCTCTACTCTGGCGTATTGATACTCATTGTCAAGCTCTACAAATTGATTACAATGACTTATGATATTCTTGCTTGAACGGTAATTAGTTCTTAGATTAATTTCTTCAACGTCAACGCCCAGTTTAGCTTTAACTCTCTGTTTAAAATTAGTGAATAAATCAACAGTCGCTCCTCTAAATCGATAAAGGGATTGGTCATCGTCACCTACAACAGAAATGCTACCTCCGTTTTGTATTGCGGATGCTGCCATTGTAAAGTAGATTTCTTCCTGAATTAAGTTTGTATCCTGGTATTCATCTATTAAGATAATCTTTAAATCATCTAAGAAGATATCTAATTTGTTGTTTCTTAAACTGTCTAGGAATTTTGATTCAAGCATTACAAAATCAATGATGTTCCTGCTTTTTAGTTCTTCTTCAAATTCAACAATACAATCAAGAGCCAGCTTAGCACCGCTATTTTCACCGACATTATTATAGAACTCTTCAAAGTCAATTTGGTCAAAATACATCCTATTTTTCATCTCTAAAAGAATTTCACTCATTTGGGATGCTTCTTTTAACTCCTTTTTAGTAAAACTTTTAAGGTAACCTCGCAGGTTTTCATCTAAATAACGGTTATCTTTTAAAAGTATTTTAACCATTGCAAATTTAGCAACAAACTGTTCTATAACCACTTCCTGGTTTGTTCCAGGCTCTTTGTGAACACGCAGGAGTTCTTGGGCAATACTATCAGTAGTTCCTATTGTTAATTGGTTAAAATCAATTTTATTAATTTGGATTAATCTGTCAAAATCGTCTCCCGCATTATCAATCAGATAATTTATAATTTCATCTCCCCACCCAAGAATACGTGAATATAATTCATCAGCAGCTTTTCTTGTAAATGTTGTTGCAAGTATTTCATTTGGTTTAATATCATCAACAAAAATAAATTTTAATATTTTAAGCACAATAACGGTAGTTTTACCGGATCCAGGTCCTGCTACAATAAAAAGTCCTTCATTTGCCTTTGAATGAATAGCTTTTTTCTGGTCATGGTTAGATGAAATATCTCTTTTCAAAATATTTACAACTATATCTTCAAATTCCTCATAACTAATCATTGTAATCCCTAAATTTTTTATTATATTAATTTATTTATTTAATACTTAATAAAGTAATTGAGAGAGCATTTGATAACAAATATTAATTCACGAATAATTTAAATATTATTTAATTTAATATTATATCTATAAAACTAATTTTCATGATTATTATGTTGGATTCTCCGATTGATGCTTTTAAAAATGATGTCAGGTTTAGGGATTACATTGCCCATGTTGAAACTATCCCTGCTAAAGAAGCTAGTTTCAAAAAAATCCCTGATTTAAATAGCAAAATCGTTGACTATCTAGATTCTGAAGAAATAAAGTTATATGAACATCAGGCTGATACTTATGAAGCCATAAAAAGAGATGAAAATGTTATTTTAACAACAACTACTGCTTCCGGCAAAACTTTAGCATTTAATTTGCCTATTATGGAATCTTTAATAGAAGATGAAAAGGCAACCGCTCTTTATATTTATCCTGCAAAAGCACTGTCAAATGACCAATTAACTGTTTTAAAAGATTTGGAGAGTGATTTGGGCATTAAAATTAATCCGCATACTTATGATGGAGACACTCCTAAATCTGAAAGATATAATATTCGACAAAAATCAAGGGTCATTTTAACCAATCCCTACCAATTACATTTAATCTTGTCTTGGCATCATCAATGGGAGAGATTTTACAGCAATCTGAAGTACATTGTCATTGATGAGGCACACTATTACAGAGGAGTTTTCGGATCTAATGTTGCTTTTTTAATTAGAAGACTTAAAAGAATTGCAAATTTCTATGGTGCAAATCCGCAGTTTATTCTTTCATCCGCAACACTAGCTAATCCATTGGAATTGGCTAACAAATTAACTGGTGAAGAATTTAGTCTGGTGGATAATGACGCATCCCCAAGTGGAGAAAAAGATTTCATTTTATTCAATCCATTTAAGAATTATCGTAATTCAGCTACTTCATCAGCTCCGTCAATACATGTTGTAACAGCAGATATTTTCCGTTATCTGATGCTTAAAAATATTCAAACATTGTGTTTTACAGTATCCCGTAAAATCACTGAATTAATTGCAATGTGGTCTAAAAAAGATGCAAAGTTAACGGACGGCAAGCTTGATAACTCACGTATAGCTGCATATAGGGCAGGATACCGTCCGGAGGAGAGGCGTGAGATTGAAGAAGGCCTAAAATCTAGAAAATATTTGGGAGTTACATGCACTAATGCTTTGGAGTTGGGTATTGATATTGGTTCTCTTGATGCTGTTATCATATCAGGATTTCCGGGAACAATGATGTCTACATGGCAACAAAGCGGAAGGGCTGGTAGAAGCAATCAAAAATCATTGGCCATTTTGCTTGCTTTTGAAAATCAGCTAGACCAATATTATATGAATAATCCGAAAGTATTCTTTGATAAGCCACAGGAAAAGGCGATTATTGATTTATCCAATCCGATTTTGCAGGAAGCCCACTTATTATGTGCAGCAAATGAATTGCCATTAAAGAAAGGTGAGGCTTTAAAATACTTCAATATTGAGGACAATGTATTGGATGATTTAGTTGCTAAGGATGATTTATATTTGTCTCGTGCAGGCAATTATACTTATAAATATGATGATAATCCTGCATTTGACCATTCACTTGACCAAATTTCATCAGAAGAGTTTAAAGTGATGAACAACGGTAAACTTCTGGAGACAATGGAGCGTTCACAGGTGTATCGTGAAGCTCATGAAGGTGCAATCTTAATTAACAAAGGAGAAACTTACACTGTTGACAATGTTAATTTGAAATCCCATTATGTTAATGTTTCTAAAAAAAATGTTGATTATCATACAATGGTACTAAACGACACGGAAGTAAATATAGTTGCTCATGAATTTAAAAAGAAATACGGCGACTTAACGATTCATTTTGGAGAGGTAAACGTTAAAAAAGATTATTATAAATACAAAAAGATGCAACATTCAAGAGTTTTGGGAATGTATAATTTAAATTTGCCTCCATTGAAGTTTAAAACCAAAGGATTATGGTTTACTATTCCAAAAAAGGTTAAAGATGATTTGAAAAAATTATATCCTGATGAAGATGAAGTCTTTGAAGGAGGATTACACGGTGCAGAGCATGCTTTAATTGGCCTATTCCCACTTCAAGTGATTTGTGACCGCTTTGATATTGGGGGATTGTCAACCCCATATCACAAAGACACTGAAGATGCCACAATCTTCATTTATGATGGTTATGAAGGCGGAATTGGAATCTGTGAAAAAGCAGTTGATGTATTTGTAGAGCTATTAAAATCTACTTTAGACTTAATTAAAGGTTGCAAATGTAGTAACGGATGTCCATCATGCATTTACTCTCCTAAATGTGGAAATGATAATAAACCATTACATAAAAAGGCAACTGAATATATCTTGCAATATATGTTGGATGAGGCATTAAATGGTCATGAAATAGTTGAGGAAGAGATAATTGAAGAGGATGTAAAAGAAGATGAAGATTTATATGGCGAAGCACTAAATCTTTACACTGATAGGCAATACAGTCAAGCGAAAGATATTTTGCATGAAATTTTAAATTTAGAACCTAATCACTTAAATGCTAATCTTTTAATGGCATATGTCCTTTATGAACAGGGAATTGAGGATGTGGCTACTTTTTATGCTAAAAAAACTTTAAAAATTTCACCCTCAAATGAAAATGCGGCTGATTTACTTCAAAAACTAAAATTCGCTCCAGCTAAAAAAGAATTTGTTCATTCTACAATAGAAAAAGAGGATGTTGTTTTCAATGGAAAATCTTTTGATGATGTTGATACTTTATATGAAGAGGCCTATGACTTGTTTAACCAAGGAGACTTAGATACTGCTCGTGAATTACTTGAAGAACTGCTGGCTATTGATGATACTCATGTGGAAGCCACTGCATTAATGGGATTTGTCTATCGTATGGGAGGAATATTTCCAAAAGCAGTTGAGTATGCTCGAAAAGCATCTAAATTAGATAAAAATAATGTAATGGTTAAAGAGTTAATTAGGTTGTTATCTTAGATATTTCATACCAATCACATAATAAAATGCAGCATTGTAGTGATAAAAACTGAATAATCTATCAATAGATGAAGTAGATAAGATATAACTATATTTTTGATGGTAACCAATTAAATTAAAAAAAGAAGAAATTAGTTAAGGGGCGCCGGAATAGGCACTGAAACCTTTTTCAAAGTGTTTGCATACTTTTTCTAATTCTTCTGGAATGTCTATTTTTTGAGTACAGTAATCTATGCAGGTACTGCAGTATGTACAATCATCGGCAGGAACTTTTTCATCAGCTAGCTTATCGAAATAATTTCTGTAAATATCTGATTCTGGCTGGTTTTTACTTCTGTTATAAAGTGAGAAGTATTCTGGAATTGGTATCATTTCTGGACATGCGTCAACACAGTATCCGCATTCACTGCATGGCACTGCAACTGTGGAGTGTAGTTTTTCAGCCATTTTTTCTAAAAATTCATTTTCTTCATCACTTATGACTTTAAAGTTTTCAAAAGTATCACAATTATCGAGTAAATCTTCCATATTATTCATGCCGCTTAATACGATTTTAACATGTTCAAGTGATGCACAGAATCTTAAAGCAAAACTAGCTATTGATTTATCTGGATTAAACTCTTTAAAATCGTTTTTAATTTCATCTGATGGATTTACAATTACTCCACCTTTTAATGGTTCCATAACATAAACATCAAGACCATATTTTACACATAGTTCATAGCATTTGCGAGCTTCAATTGATGGATCTTCCCAATCTAAGTAGTTTAATTCAAGCTGAACAATATCCAAGAATTCTGCGTATTTATCAAGGACTTCTTTTAATAATATTGAATTATCGTGAAAACTAAATCCAATTTTTTTAGCCAGTCCTTTTTCTTTCATTTTTTTCACGTATTCAAAGGCCTTAGCATCTTCCGCTAGCTTTAACCAGGGGACATTTATATTGTGAACGAAAAATACATCAAAGTAATCAATTCCTAATCTTTCAAGCATTTCATCAACGAATTTATCATTATCCTTTTCAGATTTTAGTGCCCATGTCGGCATTTTATCACAGATTAAATAAGAGTCCCTAGGATATCTTTCAACAACGGCTTTTTTAATGGCTATTTCAGACATTCCATTATGGTAAGCATAAGATGTATCAAAATAGTTAAATCCTTTTTCCATATAAATATCTACCATTTCATTGAATAATTCTTGGTTAATGCTTGTAGGGTCGTTTTCATCTGTTACTGGGAGCCTCATACATCCAAAACCAAATTTATTTTTAAAAGTCATTTTATTACTCCATCTTTCATTTTATAATACTTTCTAAATCAAAATATATAAATGTTGTTAATTGCAACAATTTTATTCAAAAAAATATATTAACTCATTAGATTAAAAAATATAATATTAAAAATTCTATTTATATCCTAGGTGAAATAAATGCATGAATTGTCTATGGCTCAAGGTATAATTAATGCAGTTCTTGAAACTGCAGATGAAAATAATGCAACTGAAGTTAATGAGGTAACGATTGAAATTGGAAGGCTTGCAATGGTTAATCCGGAGCAATTAGAATTTATATTGGGCGTTTTAGTCGAAAATACTTTAGTTGAAGATGCTAAAATTATAATTGAAGAAATTCCTGTTGAAATTGATTGTGAAGACTGTGGATTTCATGGAAATGCAATAATAGATGATAAAGATCATTATGCACCTATGGTTAAATGTCCTGAGTGTGATAGTTTTAAAATTGAAATATTAAATGGTAAAGATATTATTGTTAAAAATATCGTTATAGAAAAGCCAGAAGGCGAATAAATAATTAAAGGTGATTATATGCATCAAATCGCAGATGTTGAAGTAGCTAAAAATATTATGGATGCTAATAAAAGGTTAGCATTTAAAAATAAGAAAAATTTAGAAGAAAATGGTATATACTGTGTTGATTTTGTTGGAGCAATCGGTTCTGGTAAAACAACTTTGGTAGAAGAAATCATTGATAATACTGATTATAAAATTGGTGTATTGGCTGGTGATGTTATCAGTGAATTCGATGCAGGAAGAATAGAAAAGCATGATGTTCCTGTAGTAGGTTTAAACACTGGTAAAGAATGTCATTTGGATGCACATTTGGTAGGTCATGGTATAGCAGATTTGCCATTAGATGACTTAGACATGCTTATTATTGAAAATGTGGGAAATTTAATTTGCCCAGTAGATTTTGAATTAGGTTCCCATTTAAGAATCGTTGTTGTAAGTGTTACGGAAGGGGATGACACCGTTGAAAAACACCCATTGATTTTCCAAACTTCAGACGTAGCAATCATCAATAAAGTGGATTTGGCTGACGCGGTTGGTGCTGATGCAGATAAAATGGTTTATGATGCTAAAAAATTAAATCCTTATATTAAAGTAATCAAATCTAGTTTAAAGACTGGTGAAGGTTTAGAGGAAATTATTCAAACAATTGAAGAATTTAAAAATAAATAAATTATTTTTTTAATCCTTTTAATTGTAGAAGTGATACAAATGAAGATTTGGATTGATATTTCTAACGCACCTCATGTGAGGTTTTTCAAAGATGTAATAAAATATTTGGAAGCTGAAGGTGAGGATTTAATAGTAACTGCAAGGCAATTCGGAGATATTCATAAATTATTGGATATGTATGATATAGACTTCATTTCCGTTGGAAAACATGGAGTAAGTTTATATGACAAACTGAGAGAGAGTACTTCAAGAGTATATAATCTTGTTGATATTATAGCTGATGAAAGGGTTGATGTCGCCCTTAGCAAGCATTCTATTGAACTTCCTAGAATCACATTCGGTTTAGGAATTCCTAGTTTGTACGTTTTAGACAACGAACATGCTCTTGCAGCTAATAAATTAACATTGCCCTTATGTGATAGAATTATTACTCCAAATAAAATTGACTTTTGGAAATTAATGAAATTTGGTGCGGATCCAAATACAATCATTCCATATAATGGTACTTCTGAATTGATGCATTTTAAAAGCTTTAATTATAACGATGATGTTTTTAAAGATTTAAATTTAAAACTTGAACATGAAAAAACCATATTGATGAGGCCTGAACCTTCTCTTGCATCATATCTTGATGCGGATTGTAGAAAATCTGTATTGTCCCCAATTGTTGATAATTTAAAGGAACATGCTAATATATTAATTTTGCCAAGATTTAAAGAACAAGCAGATATTTTTGAAGGCATTGACCATGTCACTATATTAGAACCTCCAGTAGACACTTCTAGCTTAATTAAAAAGTGTGATTTAGTCATCGGGGCTGGTGGAACTATGAACAGAGAAGCAGCAATATTGCAAACCCCGGTCATCTCATGTTATCCTGGAACAACATTATCCGTTGATCAATATTATATTGACTATGGATTAATGTATAGATCTAATAATGTCAATCAAGTAATATCAAAAGCTATGGAATTTTTAAAAAATCCTCATGAAAAAATTGACTTGAAAACTGATGATTTATTCCAAATCATTATAGATAACTTATATGACTTAGGTAAAAATGGTAAATAGTTTTTTATATTACCTTTTTCATATATTCTTTTATGGGCTGGTAGCTCAGATGGTAGATCGTCGCCTTGGCATGGCGGAGGCCCCGGGTTCAAATCCCGGTCAGTCCATTTTATTTAATTAATAGAAAATATATTGTGATTTAAATATGATATTAATAGCTCAAAATCATTTACAGCTTATATTAGAAGTAGGAATAATGTTATTTGTAACAATGGTATTTTGTCTTAATTTAATTCCATTGTCTTTAAGTGTTGTAACATTTTTGTCTCTGTTTTTAGCTGGAGGTTTTACACTTCTTTTCGGAGCAGATATTGTTTTACTTTTCATATCTTCTAGTCAAGCTGAATTTACGCATCCATTTGGTCCGCTCGCACTTCTTGGTATCGTCACGGCTTTAGCGTCGCTGAAGGTGATGAAGAACTCGGGTGTGGATGTACGGCCTCTTAGGAGATTTGTAATTTTATTCCTTGCCGGTATTACTATATTCGGTGGATTAATGCACAGATCTTTCTTGCTTTTGTGGATATTAGGTTTATTTTTGGGTTATATCATTATATCAAAATCATTCAGAGAAAAATCTTTATTTACATTAAGAAGAATTCTAATCTTTTTAGGTGTTGCGGCCGCAGGATTTTTGGGTCTTGAGGTTGTATCAAGAATTACTGGAATGACAATCTTTTCTCCATTGTTAAGATTAGGAAGGATTGAGCAATACTCTCTTTCTAGTGTAAAAATGGTATTGAATAATATTCAATTGATTGGACACAATGCAAATGCATCCTATTGGGGTGCTGAAGGAACTGCATTTGCTGAAGGTTATATTACTCTTCCAATGCAATTTGTTTTATTCTTAGGATTACCTTTCCCAATGTTTTTCGGTGTGTTAGTTAATCAGAAAGACACTGTTGATTACATGCTTCCGGGTATTATGGGTTATGGATTTGATTTTGGATATTTAGGACTTATTGGATTAGTAGTATTTGTTCTTGGAACAATTATCATTGGTTTAAAAATATTGAATATGTATAGAGAAAAAAGAGAGAGAAACAGTAAAAAATACTTAGGTAAAGAAGTATTATTAACTGGTGCTCTATCAGCATTCTGTGCTCAAGCGTTAATTGGTTTATTCGTTTTCAATAGGACTATTAACGGTACCGCATTATTAACTTTCATATTTATAGGATGTATTATATTAGCTAATGCAGTCACATTAAAATCAAGAACATAATAGTGAGGTTATTATCATGAAAGCTTTAGTATTATTGGGATGTCCCGAAACTCCTTCACAAACTCCATTATCTATTTATGCTACACATAAATTAACTCAAATGGGTTATGATGTAACAATTGCAGCTAATCCTGCCGCTAAAAAGTTAGTCATGGTTTCAGATCCCGAAAATCATTATATTAATAAGATGGCAGATTTAGAGAAATTGCTTGGAGAGATTAACGAAGGGGATTATGATTTATTATTAGGTTTTGTTCATAAAGATGCTGCCGCATCATTTTTTGTAACTTTTTATCATTTATTGAATACTAAATCTATTGCACTTGTATTTGAAAGAGACATGGATTTGGTTGAAGAGTACACTAATATGGTGGCTGAAAATACTGATGCTACTGTAGTTTCTGTAAGGGCTTTCCATAATCCAACTCCAATTAAAGTGAGATTAGATAAAGTATTAAAGGAGTTAGAATAAAATGTCTTTCTGTCTAGATACGTATCTTCAACAATCTGATAATTATGAGATTCATGCTTCAAGAGCAGGTTTCAAAGACTGTGCGATGATTATCCGTTTTAAGGCTGATGAAGTTGTATATATCAAGCCGGGTGATCAAGTTTTGGGTGTTCGCGTTATAGGAATACCTCCTATTCCAATAGGAATCGATGAGAAAAAAGGAACTGTTTTCATTCCATATACGAAACCTTGTCATGGTACTTCTGTTGTTGAATTGCCTATTGATGAAGAGGAAATTGATAATATTAGAAAATTAAATACTCAATAGGTGATTATAATGCGTTCTACAGTTGTTGGTAGTTTCCCTGTTGAAGTAAAAGAACCCTCTAATTTTAAAGATAAGTTGCTTAACATATTTGGAGCTTATGACCCTTTTAAAGAATCTATTCGCCAAGCGGTATATTCTCAACTTGATGCGGGTGTAGATATTATATCTGATGGTCAAGTAAGGGGTGATATGGTTTCTAGTTTTTCAAAATACATTCCTGGCTTTAAAATTGAGGACGGCAATACGTTCATTGTTTCTAAAATCAGAAGGCCAACTGGTGAAATTTCTGTAAAAGATTTACTTTATGCTAAAAAATTAGTTAAAGAATATTATAATGGAAATGTTCCGGAAGGCAAAGGTGTTAAAGGCATTATTACTGGTCCATCAACAATTATTCATTCATCCAGAATCACTTCTTTTTATAAAAATAAAGATGATGCAATCATTGATTTGGCCCATAGTTTAAAGTTTGAGATTGATGCTATTGAAAGTAAAGTAAATCCGGTTTATATTCAGGTTGATGAACCATTTTTATCTACGGGTATGGTTAATATGAAAGTAGCTCGTGAAGCTATTGATATTTTACATGAAGATTTAACTGTTCCTTTGGCGATGCATGTTTGCGGGACTATTAATCAGGTTTATAAGGATTTGGCCAAATTTAATGTTGACATTTTTGACTTTGAATTTTCAGGTAATAATGTTAATATTGGTGTTTTAGAGGAAAATTATAATTTATTTGAAGGCAAAAAAATTGGTTTTGGTTGTGTTGATTCCTCAATTAATGAGTTGGATTCCTATGATGATACGGATAAGTTAATTTCCCGTGGAATTGACATCATCGGTAAGGAAGATATTTTGCTTGATCCTGATTGTGGTTTAAGAAGAGCACCAAAGGATGTTGCTTTTGAAAAATTAAAATTAATGAATGATATAAAAAATAAGTATTAAAGAGGAAAATTTTCCCCTATTTTTTTTTAAAGATTAACGATATTCGTGTTTAAAGTTAGCGTCATATAACTTGGATGGTGTAAAGTCTCCAGGTTCTAAGACATCTCCCACGACAATCATTGCAGTCTTTGTTATATTGGCTTCTTTTACTTTGCTTGAAATATCCTTGAGGGTTCCTCTTATTATTTCTTGGTCTGGCCATGTTGCCTTTTTGACTACTGCAACTGGGGTGTCTTCAGAGTAGCCTTCAAGCAGTTCTCCAACAACTTTATCAATCATGCTTATTCCTAAAAAGATGCACATTGTTGCATTGTGTTTTGAGAAACTTGCAATACTTTCACTTTGTTTTTTAGGAGTTCTTCCTGCAGGACGAGTAATAATAACACTTTGTGAAACTTCTGGAATGGTTAATTCAGCTTCCAATACGCTGGCCGTACCGAATAGTGAGCTGACTCCAGGTATGATGTCATATTCAATGTTGAGCTTTTTAAGTTCACGAATCTGCTCGCCAATAGCTCCGTAAATTGAAGGGTCACCGGTATGAACACGTGCAACGAGTTTATCTTCATCGCATGCTTTTTTCATTATTTCAATTGTTTCTTCAAGATTTAAATAAGCGCTATTGTGAACTTCGCATTCTTCTTTTCTTGAGTTTAAAACTTCTTTATTAACAAGTGAACCTGCATAAATTATGACATCTGCTTTTTCAATAACCTTTTTTCCTTTTACAGTAATCAAATCAGGGTCTCCAGGACCTGCTCCAATAAAAATAACTTTACTACTCATAAATATTAATTTATTCTATCTAATATTTAAATTATTATTAAGTACAATTTTCTAAGTTAAGGGCATTATTGCTTTTAAAAATAAGTTAAATTTATTTATTTTAAAGATAATTTAAAATTATGGACAATCAAGGTTTTATATCGGTAGAATATTTATTTTCATTTTTTATAATATTAATTATAGCTACAGGATTGCTTGTTTATTCAACTAATACAATTAATTCTAGTTTAAATATTGAATCAAATATTAATCACCGCCTTATTTTGGATGATGTGGCAAATTCCATTCGTCAGGTTGATTCGAATGGTGAATTTTACTCAAAATATATTAAACTACCAATAACAGATGAATCTTATGTATTAACAATAGATCGGAATAAATTGATTATAGAATATGATAATAAAAAGGGAGAAGCATTGCTTCCATCAATTGATACTTATTCTACCTATAAAATGTATCCGGGTCATATTTATAAAATTGAAAAAACACATGAACAAAAAATATTGATAAAATGACATTTGATAATAAAGCTCAAACAAGTGCGGAATTCTTATTAATTTTCGGGTCTTTAATCCTAATAATCATTGCTTCCATTGGTTTTATTTCCTCGGAAAATGAATTGACAATGGCTATGGTGGCAGCAAGAAATGGCATAAATGAGGGAACGGCAAGTGCAGTAAGTGCAATTTACTCTTCTGATGCATATAATGAGTATTCTAAAGAGGGTAATCTGCTTTTAATACCGTTTTATGTTGAAATTGTAAATATAAGCTATGTTGATTTAGGGCATGATTCAGCTTATGACAAGCAAAAAATTCAGTTTAAAGTATATGCCCACTCCTCAAAGGATTTAGATAAAAAGGAATTGGATTCTATTGGGGACAGAATAAATTATAATTTGAGAAAATCAATTGCCCTTACATTTGAAAGTACAAAATCAACAAATAAACTCTATAATCCGGTTTTTTCACCGCATCATGTTTTTACAACGGCAAATGTTAAATGGGTATGATGATGAATTTTAGATTATAAGTTTAAATTTCAAAAACTTTGCGGGCATTGTCGGTGGTAACCCTATCAACAGTTTCCACATCTTTATTTTGAATTTCAGCTATTTTTTTAACAGCATTAACAACATTAACAGGCTCATTTCTTTCTTCTTTTGTCATTGCAAGATATGGGCTATCTGTTTCAGTTAAAATATTGTCAAGGGAAATATTTCTAATTAACTCTTGATGTGGCTCGGAATAACATAACATTGTGGAAAAACTCATAAAATAATTGTCATGGTTCATTATTCTTTTTGCGGTTTTTTTACTACCACTATAGCAATGGAAGACAACATAGGGGATATTGTCGTATTCTTCAACAATATTCAGTGCCTTTTTTTCACAGTCACGAACATGCATTAGCAATGGTTTTTCATACTCATTGGCTATATCAATAAATGTTAAAAAGATTTCTTTTTGTTTTTCACGTAATGCCTTATCTTTAACATAATAATAATCCATTCCAACTTCGCCAATGGCAACGATATCATCTAAATTTTCAATTAAATGGGAATGTGTGAGTTTCAATTCTTCCTCACTGCATTTTTGTGAAGAAACTGGGTGATAACCGAATGATGGATAAATGAAGTTTTTATATTCATTGGATAATTCTAGTACTCCTTTGTTACTTTCATAACCAATTCCGGAAACAATGACTGCATCTAATTTATCCTTTGCCCTTGTTATAATTTCATTTCTATCTTTATCATATTCTTCAAAATCAATATGGCAATGGGTATCAATCATTATTTACACTCCAAACCTACGTTCTCTTTCTTGATAGGATCTTATTGCTCTTAAAAAGTCAACTTTCCTAAGTTCTGGCCATAGGGTTTCACAGAAGTATAATTCGGAGTAAGATGATTGCCATAGCAGGAATCCGCTTAAGCGTTCTTCGCCGCTGGTTCGTATAATGAGATTTGGATCGTCCAATCCTCCGGTGTATAAGTTTTTGCTTACTAATTCTTCGTTAACATCATCTATGGTGATTTTTCCATCTTGGACGTCTTTAATAATCTTTTTAAATGAATCTATAATCTCAAGTCTTCCATCATAACCTATTGCCAAGTTTAAAAATCTTTTATTATATTTTTCAGTTGCTTTTTCAGCTTCTGCAATCGCTTCTTTAACATCATCAGGAAGTAATTCGGTTCTTCCGACAACTTGAACCTTTACTTCGTTTTTATGTATTTTTTCATGATTAACTAATCTTTTAAAGTTTTTTACAAAAAGTTTCATTAACCCTTCAACTTCATGTGGGGCTCTGTTAAAGTTTTCTGTTGAAAATGCATAGGCAGTTATAATTTCTATTCCTAAATCGATACTCCAATCTAGAACTTTTTCTAAGGTATCCACTCCAAATTCGTGGCCTTTAACAACATCAATGTTACCTTGGAGTTTAGCATATCTTCTGTTTCCGTCCATAATAATTGCCACATGCTTTGGCATTTTGCTAGGTTCTAAATCCTTAGAGATATACCATTCATATATTTTATAAATTATATTTTCTCCCATTATTATTACCTGAAGTTTTCCTTGATTTAATATTTGTCAATTACTCTTTTTAAATTTTAGCCAACTTGTATGCTAATTTTAGACTTCGTAAGTATCCTTCTGTATTCTGGTCTCTGCTTGTGTCAATGTATATGCTATTTATTCCAAAGGTTATGGCCCCATAACTTGGCCAGGAATTAACCAAAACCAATGTTCTAAAAATAATATTTCCAATAATTCCATTTGGTGCAATAATTACATTACATTTGTCTTTTATAGCTTTTTCAATTAGAATATAATGGTTAACAACTTCATAGTTGGTATGATCTTTTATTAATTCAGTCAACTCTTCACTTTCATCAATGGATTTTGAGATTTCTTCGCTTCTTCCATAATCTCCTTTCCTTCCAGAAGCCATAACAGCTATTTTAGGTTGTTTTGATTGTTTTTTAAGAAATTCTCCACAATTGACAGCTATTTTTAGTTTATCGTCCAATGTTTCGCCCTCATCGATACCTACAGGCGTTAATAAAAATTCGATATCATCGCCATTGATGTATGTGGCTCGTGATATGTCACTAAATTCTGATTTCAATTGTTTCATAACACTGGATGCAGGAAGGGATCCTCTTATCACGGCATCAATGTCCTCATCTAATATCGCATTGACTAAATCGTTATCATTATCTGCAAATGTTATTTCAACATTCTCATTTTCGTTTTTAAAAATATCGCAAGACTTTATGATACTTTTATTTTTTCCGACTCCAACTACAATTTTTATCATTGTTTTTATTTTGTTTTTCATATATTAAAGATTTTTTTAGATTTAAAAATGTTTAATTTATATAATTTTTTTTATTTACCGTTGAACATA
>JAILDN010000007.1 GCA_024689425.1 Methanobrevibacter sp. | reverse complement strand
TTCAAAAAACAATGCCAAAATCCAGAAAACGAACATTCAAGACCAAACGAGGCGTTTTAAAACGAATATATCGCAGAGATCTAATTTGGAATGACAATCGCAAAAAGGATTTTGAAAATCAACAAAGTTTTTGAAAGAGTCAATTAATTAATAATAATTAAAACATTTAAGGTCATCAGTAATACCTATGGATAAAACCACTACATTTACACAAACTTTTCCGAAGCAAAACTAAAGTTAAAACATAGTGTAATCAAACTATACACTATTCAAATATTTTAGAAAAATATGAAAAATTAATAATATTTTTCAATATTATTTAATATTTTAAGAATTCCTTCAAATCAATTTCTTTTATTATCTTTTTTCTTAAAATTTTATCAATGCCTGTTCCATACTGGGCAGCTTTTTTAGGTCTATAAGCTATTTTCGGATCCAATCCTTCATTGAATGCCAGTTTTCTCAATACGTTTTTTCGCAAATTATCTTCAGGGCCAGATACCTTATTTTTTATAGGCAAATTAATTGCATATTCAACCAAATTCTTATCCAAAAACGGCAATCTTAGCTCAACACTGTTAAGCATTGCACATGCATCATCCCTCTCCAAATTAACATGATACATATTTGAGATATCTTCCCTTAACTCCCAGTCAAGATTTCCACCAGCATAACTTTTCAAGTATCTGTTATATCCACCAAAGAGTTCATCTGCACCCTGACCTGAAATGGCTACTTTTATATGATCTTCGGCCACCAATCTTGTCGCAAAGTAGGTCGTGAGCCCAACGCCCACCTTCATCAAGTTATCATCACCAATGGCATGGACAACATCACCAACATGTTCCTGTATTAACTCTTTTGTTACGATTTGTATTTTCAAAGGCAAATTTAAATATTCGGCAGCACATTCGGCAGCTTTCAGGTCTTTTGAGTTTTCAGTCCCTACCGCATATAATGTAATATCCAATTTTTTATTAAGGGAAATGTCTTGCAAAAATAATGCCAAAATTGAACTGTCGACACCCCCCGAAAATATTACACCGACCTCATCTAATCCTTCAATTCTTTTTGAAACACTTAACTTTAATAACTTCTCCAACTTAGATGCATCAACTTCCTTTATTTTTTCATAAATGTATTGCGTTGGAGGTATATCATTCCAGTTAAAAAGTATATGTTCGGGCTTTAATGACTCAACTTCACTGAATCCAACCTCATATAAACTATCCCTGGAAGATGCGAAAGCACATAAATCATCACTAATCGCATAAAACAATGGCTTTACACCCAAAGGATCACGTGAAATGGCCAAATTTTCACCATCCCAAACAGCAAATGAATAATCACCGTCAACTAATCTTAAAGCAGATTCTATAGCCTTAACCAAATCACCTTTATTAAAGAAATCAACCAAATAAAGTAACGCTTCACTATCTGATTTTATTTCAGCTTCAACACCAACCTTAGATAAAAAATTTCTAATCGTGCTGAAATTATAAATCTCACCGTTAAATACCAAAATCAAATTATCATTGCTGACGGGTTGTGCTGGAGAAACCCTATCATACAAATCATAAATGGAAAGTAAATTATGGCCCAAAGCAATATTATAATTATTATCATCACTAAAATTATCCAAATCAATGTCTAACTTAACATCATCCAAATAAACACCAGATGCATCGGGACCCCGATTTTTAGATGCTTTTAACATTTTGATTAAATCATTTCCTTTAAAATTACCTTGAAGGCCAACAATAGAACACATAATAATAAATATAATAACTATGACTTAAAAAAATTATTATTGATATAATATAATGGGGTTAATTATGAATAAAAAATACAAACAAAGAACATTAGAAGTTCATGCCGGAGAAAAACCAGATCCAATAACGGGTGCAAGAGCAACTCCAATTTATCATACAAGTTCATATGCATTTGAAAGTGCAGAAAAAGCAAAGAAATTGTATGCTCTTGAAGAGGAAGGTCACATTTATACAAGAATATCCAATCCTACATCCGAAGTTTTGGAAAAACGTGTAGCTGCAATTGAAAATGGTGTTGGAGCACTAGCACAATCAACTGGAATGAGTGCAATATTACTATCTATTTTAAATATTGCAGGTAATGGAGATGAAATAGTATCATCAAACAATTTATACGGTGGAACTTACACTTTATTTAAAAATACTATGCCTAATTGGGGAATAAAAGTCAACTTTGTTGATACTCATGATTTAGATGCTTACAGAAATGCCATTAATGAAAATACAAAAGCAATATACTGTGAATCAATCGGTAATCCTCAGTTAGATATTCCTGATTTTGAAAAAATAGCTGAAATTGCACATGAAAATGATATTCCATTAATAGTAGATAACACCTCAGCTATTACAATGGTAAAACCACTTGACCATGGTGCAGACATTGTAGTTCACTCAGCAACCAAATTCTTATCCGGGAACGGTACAAATATGGGTGGTATGATTGTTGATGGTGGAAAATTCGACTGGACAAATGGTAAATTTCCAATGTTTACAGAACCTGATGAATCCTACCATGGATTAATATACAGCGAAGCTTTTGGCGAAAAAGCCTATATTATGAAAGCAAGAGCACATTTAATGAAGGATTTGGGAACCGTAATGAGTCCTATTAATGCGTTTTTAATTATTCAAAGTTGTATGAGCTTATCCTTGAGGGTTAATCAACATTGTGCGAACGCTTTAGAAATAGCTAAGTTCCTTAGAAATCATGAAGCAGTATCCTGGGTCAACTATCCGGGACTTGAGGACAATGAAAACCATGAAATGGCTGAAAAATACTTGAACGGCAATTATGGTTGTATTGTTAGCTTTGGTATCAAAGGCGGAATCGAAGAAGGTAAAAAATTCATCGAAAGCGTTGAACTCTTAAGCCATGTTGCAAATATTGCCGACTCAAAAACTCTCGTTATCCACCCAGCAAGTACAACACACTCCAATATGACAGAAGAAGAACAGTTAGATAGTGGAATCACACCTGATTTCATTAGAATGTCTGTCGGTATTGAAGATGTCGAAGACTTGATTGAAGATATTGATCAAGCACTAAAAAAAGCTATTAATTAGAGGTTTTTAAACCTCTTTACCTAATTTTTTAAAAAAAAAATAACTCAAAAGAGTTATGAGAACAAATTATTAAGTTGATCTATCGTGATGACTCCTTCAACGACAAAATCATCATCGACAACAGGCAAACATGAAATTTCAAATTTGCGCATCATGCGAGCAATATCCTCAATTGAATCGGATGCATGACAGAACTTAACTGTTGTTGTCATGATATCTTTTAGATTTTCACAGTTTGTCGCAATTGATTTTGATAAATCCCAACTTGTAACAATACCAATGAGCTTATTATCATCAGTGACGACAGGCAAATGCGTTACATTTTTATCAAGCATCAATTTGGCTGCATGTTTAACATTGGCATCCTCTTTGATTGTTGCTACATCACTAATCATTAAATCTTCCACAATACTACCTGATAAAAATTTAGCCAATAAGTAATTCAGCTGACCTTTTTCAAGTAAAAATGCATCATGCCCATAATTAGATTTTATTTCAGAAAATGAAACTTCGATATCATTTGCATTGAGAGCTGCAACAATTTCTCTACTTTGTTCAGTAGGATATAACCAGTCTGAATCAACGGAAATTACTTCTACTTTTGCTTGAACGTCTTTAAATCCATCAATTAGTGAATTATTAACAGACAAATCAAATAAATCAACAGCTTTTGTAATGTATAGGTAACTGTTTGCATCAAAACGCTTTACAAAGCTTTCTCCTTGATGATGCAAGTAACTTTCAACCTGGAAATCAAGAGATAAATCATAACTGATTTCTTCTTTATCCTGTAAATCGCGCCCAAATTTAATATACATGGATTCATCACTTAAATAAGTAATGTGAGCAATCATACGAGCTACAGATAATCCGTTTTTAGGAATTTTACCTGTAGAATAATAATTTCCTTCATTCCAATTAGGGTCAGAAAATATGGATTGACGACCCACCTCATTAAATGCAATCTGTTGAGGTGATGAAATAGCTGATGTAGCTATTGGAACTGCTTTTTTCATCATTTCAGGATAGGAAACCATCCATTGAAGAACTTGCATTCCCCCCATGGATCCTCCAATAACAGCATATAATTTACCGATACCTAATGAATCTACCAATGCTTTTTGAACATCAACCATGTCTTTAATTGTAATGACTGGAAAATCAAGCCCATATTCATGGCCAGTTTCTGGATTAATTGAATTAGGACCTGTCGTTCCTTTACATCCTCCTAAAACATTAGAACAGATGATAAAATATTTTTCACTATCCAACACTTTTCCAGGTCCAATTATTATTTCCCACCATCCAGGTTTTTTATCACCTTCATGCCAGCCGGCAGCATGTGCATCGCCAGTCAATGCATGGCAAATTAATATCGCATTATTTTTTTCCTTATTTAATTCTCCATAAGTTTCATAAGCAACAGTGATATTTTCTAATGATTTACCACTTTCTAATTCAAAAGGCTCTTCAATATTAAAATATTTAGTTTCTACAATACCCACTGAATCCTTATCCATTAGAATCACCTTATTAAGTTTAAATTTATCATAGCTTCATGAGCTGCAGCCTGTTCAGCTTCTTTTTTATTTTTTCCTTTTCCTTCACCCATCTTCTTCCCATCAAGTAATATTTCCATGATAAATGTCTTATCATGAGGAACCCCATATTCTTCAAGAAGTCCATATCTTATTTTAATTTCATGGGAATCACAGTATTCTTTGATTTTTGATTTGTAATCATTGAAAAATACTTTTTCTTCATCAATATGGACAAAAATGATTTTTGCAATAAATCTTTTTGTAAATGCAAGGCCCTGATCTAGGAATAAAGCTCCCAAAAACGATTCAAAAATATCTGAAGTTATAGATATCACTTCATTGTCAGTTAGATTCATTTCATCTGCTGATACCTTTAAATATTCGTTTAATCCTAATTCATGAGAGTAACAAACTAATGCTGATTGACAAACATAGTTTGCTCTAAGTTTAGTTAGTTTTCCTTCACCATATTTAGGATATTTCTTATATAGATATTCTGAAACTAACATGTTTAGAATGGAATCACCCAGAAACTCCAAACGCTCATAATCATACTTTAGTCCATGTACCTTTGCATATGAAGAGTGAGTGAATGCTATTTTATAATAATCCTCATTATTGGGTTCAATTGAAAATTTTTCAAATAAATTCATGATAAAAGCCTATTACATTAACATTGTGTATAGGTATGATTTTTAGTTTATATATACTTCATCGTATATAACAATTGTGAAATATTACTTATCAAATGCTCTAGCTCTTCGCTTATATATAAACCAAATTAAAACTTGAATTAAGGATTTGGTAAAAATGATAATAAATTGGAAAGAAGAAATAACAAAAATCGACCCAGACATTAAATTTAGAGCACAAGGCGGATGGCTAAAAACCATAGAAGAACTAGATAAAAGTGTGACTAACGGATACTCATTAGTGGGAGACTTCATACAAGCCGGAGACTTCGAAGCGGAATATAGCGAAGGAATATATCTTGACTGTAACAAAGAAGGAAGCTCTAAAAAACCCCAAACTGATTATAGATTATTCAGATTTAGGGATGGAAAAGTAAGATTATTAGATTTAGTTATTGATGCACAAAAAAGTTGGGCCCAAGAGTTTTGGGATGCTGTTGAAGATGAAATTTAAAAAGCCATGAATATGGCATTTAAATTCTTTTTTGTCAATTATCTAAATTATATGATGAAGTGAACAGCAACCACAAGTCGGATCAAAGTAATTATCCTTAGGCATATTTTGAGCAGGCTGCATAATTAAAGAGACTTCAAACAAAGCATCAGGATCATTACTTACCTTTTTAGTTACTTTAGATAATCCCCTGTAGTTAACAGGAATGTTGCCCGTTTGGCAAATATCATAGAAAAACATTTCACCATTATTTACATTAGAGAAAAATTCTTCTAATTGCTTTACCTGTTTTGGAGACATCGTAAAATTAACACCCATCAATTTATCTTGTCTTTGCTTAATACCAACATATTTAGTATTAACGGCTAAAATATTCCCATCATCTTTTGTAAAGACAATGCAATCAAACAAATTAACATTTTCTTTTAAAGCTAAGTCATCTAATTCATACATGAGATTACCTCGAAACTTCAATTAAACATAATAAGAAAATCAGAATATATAAAATTAACTATAATAGAAAATATTTGTGATAAGTTAATTGAAAAATAGGTTTTAAATGAAGATTAATTTAATAATCTCCAATAATTTTATATCCAACTTAAACTAATCTTTGTCTAGTAGTTGGTTTTTTATTTTGCCAGCTGTATCTTCTTAATTTACTGGATTTACCGAATCCACAAGAAGCACATACTTTTTTACGTACGTGATAGGTGTTTCTACCACATCTTCTACATCTGATATGGGTCTTTTTATTCTTTTTACCCATTGATGGAGTTCCTTTTGCCATTGATACACCTCCGCCATTAATTTGTAATAGTATATAGTTATCTTAAACAATTATTGAATAATATTTATGGTGAAATATAAACAATATTGTCTCCTCTGATGAGGACAACACCTAATCTTCTAGTTACTTCTCCGTCTTGTAACTCTTCAGCATCGTTGAGAACCAAGTTCATGTGTAAGTCGAAGCTTTTGAGTATACCTCTGAATTCACGGTCTCCTTTGAGTTTTATTAAAACTGGAGCATCGATAGATTTGCCTAATGCATCGAGTGGTCTTTGAACATTTTGTCCGCTCATTATATCACCTTATATTACCATTAATTGTATTTTTAAAAAGTTTTTTCATAAGTAATCATAATTAGAACAATTACTTGTATTAGAAATAATATAATCAAGTTTAGATAAGACAAAACCTAATTAAAACTAATAATAAATTATATAATCAAACTAATATATAAAGGTTAGTATTTTTAAGGAAAAAATTACTTATCAAATGCTCTCTTAGAATTTCATTATATACTATTTAACTTTAAAAATAAAAATACAATGAATTTTAAGAAAAAAGAATATACAAAACTGTTAATTCATATATTATCCCACTGTTATGACAAACCGCATGTTGGAAGGACAGTCATAACAACCACTTTATATTTCGTTGATTTTAACTATTACGAATTGTACGGCAAAGCATTGACCAATGAAACATATCTAAAAAATAAAAATGGAATTAAACCTAAACACTTCGATATAATAACAGAAGAATTGATTGAAAAGAATATGATATACTTCCGAAAAGAAGCATATTTCCACACCACACTACACAAATACTACTTAACAGAAATTCCAAACATCAAATTTTCAAAGAAAAAGGAAGAGCTGATAAAACAGAGCATGAAACATCTAATCACTAAAAATGCAACAGGATTAGTGAAATATGTGAGTAAAGATCCCCCTTACCAAATAGCTGATTTTAACGATGAAATAGATTATAATAATGTCTATTTTAGAGATTCAAAATATTCTGTTAGAAAAAAATATATTAATTTATAAAACAAATTATTTATTAGTAAAATTAAAAGAGAAAAGAACATGGCAATAAAAGTTAAAAAAAGAAATTTCTTAAAAAAGAAAAAAATCAAGCAAATCAGAAATGACTTGGGAGAATACGGCGGATTGCTTGAAAACAAAAAGAATGTTGAAATTCTAGAAGCAGAACCAAATTCATTTATTTTGGTTGATAGTGAGCCATACATCATACTTATAGATGATAAAGCATTTCCAACACTTAAAGCAGCTTTAGATAATGAAATTGATGGTAAAACTGTTACTGTTGATATGGGTGCAATTAGATTTGTAACAAATGGTGCTGACATTATGAGTCCCGGAATCGTGGCCGCTGATGATGGAATTGAACCGGGAGATATTGTTTTGATTGTTGATGAAACACACCACAAACCATTAGCTATTGGAATAAGTTTAATAACTGGTGAAGAAATGGTTGAAAACGATTCAGGCAAAGCAATTGAAACAAAACACTTTGTTGGAGATGACATTTGGAACTTTGAAATATAGGTGATGATTAATGGCTGAATTAAGATATAGAGCAGGAAATATCAGAAATCCCGAAGTGCATAAAGTGGGAATAATAGCTCTTGGATCACATTTAGAAAATCACGGCCCTGCGTTACCAATCGATACTGACGCCAAAATTGGTGCTCATATCGCATTTCAATCATCTCTAAGATGTGGGGCTAAATTTTTAGGAATCATATACCCTGCTTATGAATTAGATGAAATTGACCATGGAATACATGTTTCCCTTGATGTATTAAAAGAAAATGTAATTGAAACTTTAAATGCTGCCAAAAAGTTCTTAGATATTGAAAAAGTAGTTATTGTAAATTCACATGGAGGGAATATACCCCTGATGGCCGAATTATGGGATATTGAAGATAAAACCGGCTTGTCAATAACATTTAATAATAAAGTAATCTCATCAGAAGGCCCTCATGGAGGAAGCGGTGAATTATCAATGGCCAAAGTTTTAGGCATTATTGATGAAACAAAATTAGAACATCAGGCAGATGTTGATAAATACATTGAAGTTGGATTGCACGGATTTAAACAAGCTAGAAAAAACGATCCAAACATCGAAGAAGGAGCGCGTGACGTTGAAGAAAATGGAGTATATGTCGATGAAGAATACGGACATAGACTCTTTAACTTGGCAATTAACTCTGTAATCTTCGATGTTGAAAAATTACTTGATTTTTAATTAGTTATTAATTATTTTAGGATTCTCCGCTTTATGGGGGATTCTAATTACCTGAACCACCAGATTCACCACCACCAGAAGAAGAACCACCAGATTCACCACCACCAGAAGAAGAAGAACCACCAGATTCACCACCACCAGAAGAAGAAGAACCACCAGATTCACCACCACCAGAAGAAGAAGAACCACCTGAAGATGATCCACTGGAACTATTATCTGTATAAGTTTGAACAGAACTGCTGGATTTGGAATTTGAACCTTCAGAATTGAATTGTGATAAATTTCCAAAGAATCCGCTGTCAGTAGTATTATTACCAAAATTAAAATTAATGTGATATGTACCAGTCATTGCTGCAAAAACACCTGCAAAACAGAATGCAATGATTGCGACTATTAAAACAACTAATACTATAGCTGGACGACTTGCCATATTAAACACCTTAAAAAAATTATTAACAATAATATGTTCAATGTATAATATAAATCTTTTTGTCAAAAAAATATATAAAATTTAAAAATATACATTATATTAATGAAAACGATAGCAAAAGCAGTTCAAAGTGAAATAAATGTTAAAAAATCCCAATTCATATGCCATTTGTTTCCAACAAATACCAAAAAAGAAAGTAAGGAAATCATCACAAAGTTAAATAATCAATATAATGATGCGACACATAACTGTACTGCATATATTGTATCTGATGGAGAAGGCTTTGATGATGATGGAGAACCGGGCGGAACTGCAGGCAAACCCATGATTAATGTCTTAAGAAAAAACGAACTGCATAACGTGACAGCTGTTGTTACACGTTATTTTGGTGGAATTAAGCTTGGTGCAGGAGGGCTAGTGAGAGCTTATTCAAAATCTGTGCTTGAAGCCATTAATGAAGCCGAAATACTTGAAGTAGATTTCTATGATGTTTACACTCTTGTTTTTGAATATTCCGATATTAAAATAACTGATGGTGAAGTAAGAAACAACAATCTAGAAGTGATAAATAAAGATTATTCTGATAAAGTCACTTATGACGTTGTTTCTAAGGATAATAAAGATATTGAGAAAATATTTGAAAAATATATGGATAAAATAACTGTCAATTATAAAAATAAAACCGTATTAACCAAATAATTAATGTCTACTAGATTTCTTAATGGATTTTTATATATTCAACAAAATAATAAACTATAAAATACATAACATCTTCTGATTTTCTCTTATTATAAAACAGAATAGGAAATCGTTCAATTAATTCCATGAAAAATAATAACTTAACTAAACTATCAATCATATTATAGTTCAGTTCAATAGTCCATAAATAATAAGTACAAAAAATGATTAAAAATAAAAAAAAAGTTAAAGAACAAGGAATTATTGTTCTTCAAAGTTACTTGCAGGTACGCCACACATTGGGCAAGTGAAATCTTCTGGTAATTCATCAGCTTCGTGAACGTATCCACATACTTTACATACGAATGCCATATATTTAGCCTCCTATTCTACTTCAACAAACATATCTTTTGTAGCTCCACACATAGGACATTTAAAGTCATCAGGGAGGTCTGCAAAAGCAGTTTCTTCTGTGTCATCGTCATATACATATCCGCACATTTTACATTTCCATTTAGCCATAATATAGTCTCCTTTTAATTAAAAAAATTTGGAGTTTTTTCCGTTATTTAAATTTATATCCAATTATGATATATAAATTATTCTACTTCCTTGAACATTTTTTTACCAACACCACATTGCGGGCATTTAAATGCATCAGAAATTTCTGAAAATGGAGTTCCTGGTTCGATTCCACGGTCAGGCAATCCTTCATCTTCATCATATTCAAATCCACAAAGTTTGCATTTCCATTTAGCCATAAAAATAACACCTTGATTTTTTATATTTATTAATTTAACAAAAGAAATATATAAAATATTGGTAAATATTTGAAGCCAAAATACTATAATTTATTAGGAACTTTCAAATGGTCAGGAAGTGGTTTAATACGGGCAGGAGTTCCAATAGCTAAATAAAACGGAGGTACACTGTGAATAACAATAGCGCCTGCAGCCACAATAGATCCTTCACCGATTTCAACATTTGATAAGAAAGTTGTATTTCCACCAATTGAAGCACCTCTTCTTATACGAGGCCCCTGGAGTTCATAATTAATCCTAACCGGATATTTATCATTTGTAAAACAAGCACAAGGTCCGATAAACACATTATCTTCAATAACGGAATTTGTTGGGATGTAAACATTTGATTGGATACTTACATCATTACCTATGATAACATCACCTTCAATTACAGTATTTGTTCCAATTAATACATCATCTCCAATGTTGGTATTTTCTCTAATAACTACATTATGTCCAGTCCTAAAATTATCACCAATGACCACATCATTATAAATAATTGAGTTGGATCTGATAGTGTAATTATTTCCAATCACCGGCGGCTTGGAATCTGGTTTGTATTCAACACCGAATTGAATGTTATCTTTCGGATCAAATTGAAGAGGTTTGCGTATTTGTGGTTTTTCATCCATTACCAAAGTATCATAATCTTGTTGAATACTTTGCCTTTCAACAATTTGAGGTTGTACTACTTCAGGCTTTTTCTCATATGGAGAAGCTTCTTGTTGATAAACTGGCCTATTTGATGGAGCTTGCCTTTCAGCTAACCGGGAATATTCTAATTCAAAGCCATCTGGAATTTGCCTATTTCTCCTTTCCCCCTGTTTATCGTCAAGTGATGATGAAAATTTTACCATAATATCAAAACCTTTTTAAATAAATTTACTTTATTAATGAGTTAATGTATGTTATTAATTAATATATATACTAAATGGTTATTTTTTATTCAAAAATATTCTTTTTACCTACAAATAACCCTTACAAAGTTACAAAATCTTTATATAATTTTCAATTTAAACTAATATAAACGAAGGTGAAAATATGCATTTAAAAGACTTACTTGATAGCTTAGATTTAAGATTAAAATTACCTCAACACTGGTATTCAACTGATATCAGTAATGATTTTGAAAATGGAAAATTAGTTGAAAATGGAGACATCATAATAATTGAAAGTGAAATGGGAAATACAACTAAAAAAATAACCATTGATGTTAATGATGGAATGTCAATTGTAACAATACAACCTGATGGAAAAGAAATAGGTGTGAAATACTTAGACAACAAAGACGATTTTGAATACATTGGAAAAATCAGCGATTTGAAACACTGATTATTAAAATTCGATTCCACTACCCAAAAACCTCACCATTTCTAATTATATCTCTAGTGACATCTAGATAAGACCCACATCAAGTTACATGATTTTAATGTAGACTAAAATAAATTAAAAATATGATTAATTATTCGATGAGTAGATAATACAACAATTAAAATAATGAAGTTTTAATCCGATTAAAAAGTAGTGTAATTTCATCCTCAAAACTATAAACAAAATATGCAGACAATATTCCAATTACTGCACCCGCAATAATATCAAAAGGATAGTGGACTCCAACATACAATCTTGAAAACCCAATTAAAAAGCAGCAAAATACCAAAAGGAACGTCAGCAACTTATCTTTATATTTAAATATCAATGTGAATAAAACGGCACATGTAGATGTGGTGTGTCCTGAAGGAAAAGACATCGGATCGTCTTCTAGGATTAATAATCTGACGTTGTCTAAACTAATAAAAGGCCTTGGCTCAGCAACAAAATTTTTTAATAATAATGCAATGCCATCAGCTATCAATAATGCCAACAAACACAAGCAAGCGACATTTCTAATATTTTTCTTTTTAAAAATTATTGATAAAATAATTACTAAAACACAAATCACAAAAAGAGAAACAAAACCTCCCGCATGAGTTACATAAGGCATTGTTAAATCTAAAAAGGAATTTTGCAAATTGTGATTAAAAAAATGAAATAAATCTACATTAATATTTGGCAAACTAAAAACCTCATATAATATCTTGACCTTAATGTTATTTAACTTTGTAGTTAAAAAAAAAGTAGAAAAATCTACAATATTATTTTTTGTTTACTTTTTATCAAATAATATAAAATAATTC
>JAILDN010000003.1 GCA_024689425.1 Methanobrevibacter sp. | reverse complement strand
TACCATATTTTACCACTTATACTCAAATAATATTGAGAAAATGGTATAAATCATCAACTCCATATATATCAAGCTAATGAAATATCTTATTTTCATCAATTTTTGTTCTTTTTTATTAAATTTTATGAAATTTAATAAATTTTATTGAATCAACGTCGTCTTCTTTTGGCATATCTTATTGTATTTATTAATCTGATAATCAATCCAATAATTATAATAAATAAAATAAATGCAATGATATGCATTACAGTTTCAAATAATCCTCCACCCAAGGATAAACCGAATCCACTATCATCTGTAAAGTTAAAGCTTCCTATACTCATATATTTAGGAGCAATCGGAATATCGGAGCCCTTAATCAATGTAGTGTTAAAGTAAACGTTATCTGACAAGTTTCCGGTACTCATACCATGTACTGATCCGTCATCATTGGAAAGATAGACGTCGGTTACATTGCCTTTAAACGTACCATTATTGACAGCATAGAAGTTGAAAGTGGTAATATCCCTTCTGGCCAATCCATATCCATCAGTAGTCTCCAATTTAGTCATAATTTTAACTTTATCAGAAGCATTCATTGGAATACTACCTGTTCTTACAAATGAAGCTTTATTAGGAACGGAAATATATTGTCCTGGTTTTAATACACCAGTAAAGTGAGAGGAATCCAAAGCAACACCATATGTACCGTTAGGTGCTTTAATTAGAACATGTCCTCTTCCGTATTGATATTTAATGTTTTGGATTTTCTCTAATGTACTATTTGAAATGGTATTGTTAAGTACCATGCCTGCGGTTAAGTTTTCAATTTTTTTATTGTCTGGGCCGTCATCCAATCCACCGTATCCAATAACCCAACCATCATTGGTCACAATAACCTGACAGAAGTATCCTCCTTCTTCCTTATACTGTTTAATGGCTGGCTTACCATGCCAATTAATCTTTTCGATTTTAATATTTGCTGAGTATTGGGCATCTCTTCTGAATGAAATCATACTGTTATTGCCTTCAAGCTGACATACAATAGAGCAGCAGCCTTCCAGTAATGATGAATTCGTATTTCCCAGAGAACTTGTTGTCTGATTGGTATCTAATTGATTGGTGGCTGAATAAGCACACATTACAAAAAGAATCAATATTATTGTCGACAATATAAAAATAAAACCTTTATCTCGCATATATACACTCTTAATTTTTTAATATATTATAACTTATAACATATTTGTAAACAATACTATATAAAGTTATTATTAAAAAAAAGAAAGAAAAATAAATGATTTAAAAAAATCAATTTTTAAATCTCATATTGTTGGCTTTTAATTTTTGTTTCATTTGTTCACGGTCAACATGAATATATTTATCGGTGGTTTGACTGTTTGAATGACCAGCAATCGTTTGAACCTCAGCAACTGTCAGAATTTCCGCATAATGGCTTAAAGCGGTGTGTCTTAGAATGTGGACACTGACATTTTTAGAATAGTCAACAGGACAATCAATGTTATCTGAGGCTATTCGCTCGTTGGTGAGGCGAGCATACTTTTTGATGATATCCTGAACCGCACGCTTACCAATACGATTTCCCTTTATATTGGTGAAAAGCTCTTCACGGGTGACTTCCTCCAAAGCTTTTTTTCGCTGAATCACTGGCCTGTAAACATTATGGGTGTTTTTTCTGAGTTTTGTGATGCGATCTGATATCATATCATTTAAACTGAGCAATGTATCATAGGTAATGAATGTAGTTCTGTCTTTCAATTCACCTTTTGTTGTTTCTGCACGAAGATAAACTTCTATAAACTCATTTGTATCATCAGGCAGTTCATAAAAACCTGAATCATCAATTGGAACCTGAATATCATCTTTATTTAAGAGAACCAGTTCCTTCAGCCTGATGCCTGAATCAAGAAAAGTTGCGCAAATCGCGTAATCCCTTTTATTTCCTTCTAATCTGATTGTTTCAAGCAAATAGTTACTTTGTGGACGTGTTAAACTGATTTTCTCAATTCTTTTTTTAGCGGTTTCAGGATCTTCAGCCTTAACTTCGATGATATCCTTCATTTTAATTGGTTCGTGGTTAATTTCTTCTTGAACATCTTCAGAATTTATGAATTCCAATATATTCATCATATATGTTTTAACAGTGGTTCTTTTGTTTTCTCTGTTTTTTAAACAGTATCTACGATAATGACGGAGTTCTTTTTTAACATTTTTATCTGTTAATTCGTCTATTCCTTCATTTTCCAGATAATCTATAAACTTTTGAATATTGAACGTTTGTTTCCTGATAGTTTCTTCAGTTAAGTTTTTTACTTCCTGTTTTTCTTCCAAATACTCTTCCAAGTATTCATTTAACTCATCAGTAGCAATCATGGGCTTTTTTCACCTTTCATATATTTACTCAAACCCTTGTTATAGTATTGAATTTTTTAGTATATAAAGACTTCGTATCTTTTCTTTTGTTACGTATATTATTACATAAAATATACGTTTCTTTTATATATAAAATTAGGATAATTTTCTGTTTTCATGTGAAGTGCTGAAAGTGCAGTAAGACATATACATCAAGTGGTTTCAAAATAGCATTTTCTCTTGATTTTAAAAATGTAATAAAATTATTATGAAAAAGTAATAACAATTGACTAGATATTCAAAACGTAATCTGCAATTTAATAATGATGAGTAAATAATAATACATTAATAACAATTGATATTAACTTGTTACTATAAATATTTAATAAATGAATATATCCAAGGAGGTATTACATGAGAGAATGGCAAGTAGGGGATCCTGTTGGAGACGGAAATGACATCGGCGTTCCAGACATTAAATACATGGGATATCTAAAGGAAGATGATGAAGAATATAATGATGAAACTTTAGAGGATTTCAGATTCTATTTTAACCAGTCCAATGGCGGTTTTAAAGCCATGAACTATGAAACAGCTTTCCTTTTTCTTTGGGGTGCCTTTGAAATATATCGGGATTTGAATAATATTCAAAAGAAGCAGTTGAGCGAAAACCCGTTTGCCCATAGCTTTGTAGTCGAGCTGTGCTCAAACATCTACAACAGACGGGATGAAAATCAGATGAAAGCCTTTGAAATCCTGAAAAAGCAGAAAATACCTTTTATCATCTGTGACAACTGTGGCAATCTCTATCCGAATTATTACAAAAGATGTTACAACTGCGGCAAATCATTTGAAGACCCTTCGGAAGATGATTTTGAAAGAAAACTCAGAAGAGATCTTGAAGGGGTAGTCTATGACAAGCCGGCAATCGGCGAACTTATTCAAAGAACAAAAATTCTTATGAATTCAAACGGCTGCAGACTGGCAAAAATCGAAGAGATTGACTTTATGAACATCAATTTTGTTTTCCAAAAGGAGCATGAATACTTCACGACAACATATACCTGTCTTTTCAGCCAGGAATATCATGATATAAGAATCTTTGAGGACTTTGAGGAAACTCATGACCACACAAGACTTCTTCAAAACGAAACATTCCAAAAGGCAGTTCAGGAAACAGAAAGAAAAACAGGCTTCAGGTTCATTGAAGTGAGGGGCGGCTACGGATCAAGGCTTGACCGTAACAGAATGGATTTTGTATTTACCGATGAAATTTATATTGTTGCTCGCTTTGATATGGGAAACGGCCATGCTGCAGTATACGACATTGATTTAGACAAAATGAAACTTAGTAAAGATTACAGGAAGTATTAAAAAAAGGAATTTGAAATAATGGACAGGGTGGAGAAATAGTTGTTTTAATGTTTAAAAAGAATAAAAATTGCAACAAAAACTTATAATAAATCAAAAAAAGATAAAACTAAAGTATAATTCATAAAGGAAAAATTTAATCCATATTATTAAAAAATTTGAAAAATAATAAAAAATAGACCTAAAATTTTTTCCACAAAAATTCAAAATTTAATTTTGGCAAACACCCTTAACTAAAAATTAAAAATAATTATTCAATCATTAATTTGATTAGTTTTTAATTCTTCAATCCTTTTATCGATTATATCATGTAGAGAAACATCTGCATTGAATTTAAGTTCTTGAAGAGTTTTTAACTTGGAAATTTTATTGATTGCCTTTTCTTGAATAATCTTATTTTTTGACAATTCCACAACATCTGCAAAGTCTCCAGGACGGGATATTCTATCAAAGGCTTCTTTTCGAATTTCTTCATCCTGACTTCTTGCAATAATAAGAGGAAAATATCCTGGAAAATTTATCTTTCTTAAAGCAGCTGAACGAACATCCTTATCTTTATCATTTAAGCATAAATCCAATAATATGGCATTATCATCTAATTTTTTAATCCCTTTAAGTCTCACCTTAGAATCAGAATTCCTATAATCTGGTTTAAACTTATCAAAAAATCCCATAAAATCACCATTACTGCTTTATGCTAAAATGTTTATTATCATATTATATTTATTAGTATCTAATTATTCAATGGTGTGTTCCATTTCAGTTGGGAAAATCAGTCTATATGCAGTTCCTGTTTCTTCATCCATTAAGCTTATTTCTCCTCCCAACTGTCTGGTCAAGCTTTTAATAATCTCACAGCCTAGATTTTTACTAATATTATTTATATCCTTAAAACCGATACCATTATCTTTAACTATTAGCTCAGCAGTATTATTGTCAAGACGTCTTATGCTTTTAGTAATTTTATTATTGCTTGATGTTTTATCTGGAAATGCATGTTTAATGGCATTAATTGTTATTTCATCAATAATCAGAAGTAGTGGAGTAATGACTTCAATTGATAATTCCAAATCTTCATCAACATATGTCTCAAACTCAATGTTTTTAGGAAAATCAACAACATTTATTGTTTGCCTGTCATGATCAAGCATATAAGCTTTTAAATTGATGTTTTTAAAATCTTGGGAGTGATAAGTCTTTTCATGAAGCAGTGCCAATGAATTCAAACGTGTTTGCATATGTTCAATGATTAAATTAGGATTATTTTTATATGCCCGTTTTTCAAGATTTAAAAAGCTGCTTAGAATCTGCAGGTTATTTTTAACCCTATGATGAATTTCTTTAATTAAAACCAGTCTATGTTCATTAGATGCTATCAATTGTTCCTGTTTGTGTCTCTCTTCGGTAATGTCAGTTAGAAAACCAAGACTGTGGGTTGTATTTCCATATTCAAAACGTTCAATATACAAATCAACAACCTTTTTATTATTTGGATTTCCATCAACATAATAATTGAATGTTTCATCTATTTTATCTATTTCACCGTCAACAAGCTTATTTAGCTTTTGAATTGTATCCTCTTCAGCAATATTTTCAAAAATATTCCTGGAATGGACATATTCTTCATAATCCTTTTCGATAATATAATAAAAACCTTTTGAGAACTTAAATTGCTTAATATTCAATGGTTCAATCATCAAAGCTAATTTAGTACTGTTTTTAAAACCGTCCAATAGGAAATCAACAGGTTTTGTGAGTTCATCACTAGAATATTGAGCTATATCATTCACCATACCCTGACGAATAATGATGCCGCTTTCATCAAAATAAGAATAGACATTGACTTCTACAGTTTTTAAAATGCCATCTTTGGTTTCAATACGGATAATCTCATCACATTGGGCTGTTTCTTTAGTGGTAATATCAAAAATTTTATTTACAATGTGTTTGTCTTCGGGTATCACTAAATCAAATACTATATTAAAGTAATCATCAGATTCTTCTTTTGAACGATTTATGATATTATATATCCCTTGTGACCAAGTATATTTTCCATTGATATTGTAATAACTTCCAGTTTGTGAAAAATTCTCCATTAAATCAGTTTTATCTTCATCAAAGTCCCTGTATTCTAAATCATCACGATTACTTGTTTCGGTATCAATATTGTTGGAAGTGATAAAAATTCTGCCCATATCAAATACGATTTTGGCGGTGCTTAGTTTTGATAATTTATTATTATAATAATAAACGAATCTTATTTTTTTAACGTTATGATTTTTATAAACATCAACTAACTCATCATATAAGACCTCGTAAAATAAGGGAGATAATTTACTTAATAATCTGCCTTTTGCATCATCGGGTGTGCAATTATATTTATCGAGAGTGAATTTACCTATGCTTTGAATAATGAAATCTTTGCCATCTTCATAAGGAATTAAAGAATAAATTTCAATGGGAATACTGTCTACAAGCTCCTGAAAAGGTAAATCTTTAATATCAAACTCTTTAGGTGTAGGTTTATAAAAATCCTTGTGGCTTGCATTATAAATACGAATTTCATCAATATCTTCTAAATGCATATATTCTTTTTCAACTCTCATTACAACACCAATGGCATAATTAAAAAGTTTATAGGTAATTATATATTACTAATCATATTTAAATTTGATTAAATTCATAGGACTCTTTCAAAAACTTTGTTGATTTTCAAAATCCTTTTTGCGATTGTCATTCCAAATTAGATCTCTGCGATATATTCGTTTTAAAACGCCTCGTTTGGTCTTGAATGTTCGTTTTCTGGATTTTGGCATTGTTTTTTGAA
>JAILDN010000113.1 GCA_024689425.1 Methanobrevibacter sp. | reverse complement strand
TCGATTGATGCCATTTATATCACCTTTAATGTTTGAATAATGATTTCTGATATGCTTTCTGGATCAAAGCTATCAGTATTTACAATTAAATCATAAATCTCCATATTACTGATGTCAATATTATGGATTTCTTTATATCTTAAGGCTTCGCTTTTTTCACGAGTAATAATTTCCTCTTTGGCTATTTCAACAGATTTGTCTTCCCTTTGAGCTATTCTTTTGGAACGCACATCAAATGGAGTCATTAAGCAAATTCTTAAATCAGCATTGTCAACGAAAAATGCTGATAATCTTCCTTCGACAATTAGATTTTCTGCTGATTTGGCCTTTTCAGCTTGCCTCTTATCAATTTCCTTATCAATATCATCATTACCTTCAGCAAATTCACCGAATTCAAGAACTGTCATACCCCTTTCTGCAGCCATTTCCCTAAAAATGAATCCTGCAGAAATATAAGGCACATTCAATTTTTCACTTAACACTTCAGCAAGTGTAGTTGTTCCTGTTCCAGCTAATCCACCGATAGTAATTATCATTATTTTCTAGCCTCGTTTTTGAAAATTTTACGAGCACAGCTTGAACATAAGTACCCACCGTATGGGCGGTTAGGTCTTTTAGCTGTTTTTGATAATTTTCCAATTTCATATGGACGTCCACGAGGAACTCCATGTAAGACTGCACCACACTCAGCACAAACATGCTTAGATGGTTTTTTCTTTTTGTATCTTAAAACATTTTCCCCACCAGGGGTGTTTTTATGAACTCTTTTATATGATCTTGATCTAAACCTATTTGCAGGCATTTAATCACCTTGATTAATTTAATAAAAAATTTAATAATTGTGTAATAGCGTATTCAAAATAGAATACTATAATATATCTATTTCATCATTAATAAATATATAAGATTAAAGGGTTAAATTAGAACCCTTGTTTAAATCCTAAGAATTTTCTTAATATTTGACTCATACCAAATGTACAAATCATATACCATAATAACCAGCCGATTCCATAAGGGATAGTTGCTTTTCCTCCATATAAGAAACCACCGATAAAGTGCCATAAAGGAGTTAAAGTAATCCAATAAACTGGAGTAGGCAAGATAATAACTAAATCATGGATTGCAGATGTTCTCATCCAAAAGAAAATTAAAATAATAGGAACAAAAGTTACAATCATTGGTTTAAATGATTCCATCATAACTGCATTTTGGTTCTTAAGCATTTCAGTCTGCTCAGCTTGAAGTTTTGCAATCTCTTTTCCATCTCCTCTTTTTTGAGCATCCCTCATTCTAGAAGAAAGTTCCCTGGATTTTTTTTGATTTTCATTCATTTTCTCTTGATCAACTAAATATTTATTAGCAATAGTAGTGATTAACGAAACAATAAATGCAATAATCAATACAGTTAAAGCAGGACTATGTGGATTTGGGTCCATAGCTAAAATTGGATTAAAAATTGTATTTAATACATTAAATATTGCATCCATAATCATACTAAAAATATCAGCCATTTAACTCACCTATTTTAAAACATCAACTAATTTTGAAACAGTTTTAGGTAAATGATTGTCATGATTTTCTATGATTTTAACGGTTGCACCAGTTAAGGTCGCATATGCCATAGAAGCAGCCCTGTTCATTTCTTGATGTAATTTAATATCTTTTGCTTTTTCAACATCTCTTGAACGAGTATCATCGTTCATTCTTCTGTAAATAATCTCATCAGGATTTGCTTCAACCATGACAAATAAATCTGGTTGTAATTGTTCTAAAACCCAAATTGGAAGACCTGGTAAAAATCCGGATGGAGTATTGATAGTACAATGAGTATCTACAATAACATTGTCTTTTTCAGATCTTTCTTTGATTCTTTTTGCCGCTTTTGCTTGGATTTCTTTTTGGGTTTCAGCAGGCAATTTTCTTAAAGCATCCCTATCTTCAACAAGTTTTTCTTCAATTGCAAGTTCAGTCATTATGTCCCCATAATTTAAATGGACGTAATCTACTTCCTCAAGTGCTTTCTTAAGTATTGTGGTACTGCCTGAACCTGGAATCCCTGTTAATACTACTAATTTCAATTTAATCCCTCATTTAAAAAAATTTGGAGAAGATTAATCTCCTCCCAAGAATCTTCTGAGTAGTGGATTTGATGACATGAGTTGTTCTTCTGCCATTTCTTCATAAAGCTTATGTATAATACCCACAGTAAGCAATACACCAGTACCTCCACCTAAAGCACCAGTTAAATCTGCAAAGAATGCAATTAAACCTACATATAAACCACTTAAAATGGTAAGTGCAGGAATATATTTTCTTAAAATTTTATATAATTGACGTTTACTACTTCTAAAACCAGGTATTTGAATACCTGAAGTATAAAGTTGTTCTGAAATCTTTTTCGCATTCAAACCACTAATTTCAACCCAAAGGTAAGAGAATGCTACACAACAAATCAAGAAGAATATTGCATATACCAAGACATGAACGGGTTCCGTTACAAACATGCTAATACTATTAGGTGTTGAAAGCATTTTTGCAATACCGCTAACCGCCTTACCATTTTCAATCGTACCCAATATTGGGAAACCAATTTTTTGGAAAACATTAGCGAAGAGTGATACGTTCACAAGCAATGCACTAGTCAAAATAACCGGCATGTTACTTGCATATACAAATTTTAATGGATATTTACCTACAGCACCTCTAATTCTTCCATGACCTCTTACTGAACCGTGGGAAATAGGAATTTCAACACGAATTGATTCACCATAAACAACAACCAAAAATACACAAATGGTTGCAATCAACGGAATCAATAATGAGAAATTAGTAGCGCCCGCAGCAATAGATTGAATGAAACCCGGAATAGCACCAGTCAATACGCCTTGACTATTCGGTAAGAAGTTGAATGTTCCTACAACAATAGCTTGACATACACCTGCAGCAATGAATAAACCAATACCACTACCGAATCCCCATTTAGAAACAACTTCATCTAAATAGATAACCAATACAGCTCCAATAACAAGCTGAAGGAATAATACACCAATATAAGAATTATCAATTGGCACTAAATTACCTGTCAATACTAAAACACCTGCTTCAAAAATTGTGAAAACAATTGATAAAAGCTTTTGTGTAGCCTGGAAATGAGATTTATCTTTATGTGAAGATAAATCCAAATCTAAAAGATTTGAACCTACTAATAATTGCAATACAATAGATGCAGTAACAATAGGACCAATTCCTAAAGTAAGAATTGAACCAAAACTTCCAGCCATAACTGCTCTTAAAGCAGCGAATTGATCTACAGCCGCAGAACTTAATCCATATAATGGTATTTCAGTTAAGAAATAATATAATACCAAAATAAGAGCAGTCCATTTAAGTTTTTCCTTAAAATCTTCATTGTGAACTGGAGATTTTACCTCAGGTAAAAACCTAAACAATGGCTCTAAAACTTCGAGTGATGACATTTTATTCCTCTAAAAATTTAAGAGAAAGGGGCTATAATTCTATAGCTTCTCCCCCTACTTCTTCAATTTTTTCAATAGCGGATGCTGAGAATTGTGGAGCGGAAATTTTAAAAGCTTTAGTTATTTTTCCTTTTGCTAAAACTTTATCATAACCTAATTCAGTTACGTCAATAACAATTACATCGCCATCTTTTGATGCTTTTCCACTAGCAATTAAATCATCAGCTTTTTCCTCTAAGTAACTTAAGTTAACAGCATTAACCTTTTTAATCATTTTTTGAGGTCTTTTGAAACCGTGTTTACCAAAATGATCTGGGTCGTGAATTACAGTCCAGGTCCAATGTTGTTTGCCGGCTCCAGCTTTACCTTTTCCACCTTTGTTACCTGCACCTCTACGTTTTTTAGTACAGCCTCCTCCGTTGGATCTAGAACCTCTAAGTTTGTTAATTTTACGTTTTGTTCTAATCATAATAAACACCTAATTTAAAGCATTCTTTTTGCGAGATCTTTAATTTCTTCTCCCCTGTAACCTAAAGATCCACCTTCATTAATAGATAAACGGATGTCTTCATATCCTTTTCTAGGAGGATGTAAACGGAATACAGGTTTAATTCCTACATCAGCCAATTTTACTTCAGAATTAATTAAAGCTTCAGCTAATTCAGCAATATCTTTATAATCAGAATTTTCAGCTACAAATTCATCAGTAACTTTGTTATTACCTTCAATTCTGCCTCTTTTAGCAATGATTTGGGCTAAAAGTTCAGCGTCGATTTCTCCCCAGGTAATGTAATCCTTAGATTTTTGAAGCATACCTTCATAACTTGGATTTTCTTCAACTAATACTGCATGGTTGATTCTGTTAAGTCTTAACATGTGTAAAGTGTCAGCAACATTTTGAATGACACCAGTAGTTCCTCTAACTCTAATAACTAAAAACATAATCATCACCAATTAATAGTTTACTCCCATTTTCTTAAGGTCTTCTTTACTTGCTTTTACATTACTTAAAGTTTTTAAAGCGTCAAATACTGCATTTGCGAAGTTAACAGTAGTTTGAGTTTGACCAAAAGATTGAGACCATACATCGTGAATACCAGCAAGTTTTAAGATGGTTTTTCCAACATCACCAATTACTAAACCTACTCCAGCAGGTGCAGGCATTAAGTCTACACTTACACTACTAGTTTTTCCACGTACTTTGAAAGGTACGGTGTGTTCTCTACCACAAACACAACCCCAATCTCCACAGCCTCTTCTTACTTTAATAATGTTATATTTAGCGTTGTCAACAGCTTTTCTAATAGCAGGTCCAACCTCTTTAGCTTTACCTTGACCTAATCCAACATAACCATTTTTGTTACCTACAGCAACAATTACTCTGAAATTAACTTTTCTACCAGATTTATGCATCCTTTGAACTAAGTTAACATCCATTACTTCTTCTTCTAAATCTGGAATTAAGGCATCAACTATTTCTAATTCCATAATTGGAAGACCTTTTTCAAAGATTTCATCGATATCAGTAATGGTTCCATCTTTAACTAATTGACCCATTTTAGTTTTAGGTTCCCATTCATCAATATTAAAACTCATAGTTATTCCTCTGCCTCATCAATATTCTTAATAGTTTCATCAAAGTTTTCAGGTAAATCTGCAGGTTCAAGACCTCTTTCTAAATACTTTGAGAATTTTTCAGCTTTCTCTTCATCATCTAAAGATTCAGCATACTCTGCTACATGTTCTCCTCTAATACGTTCATCTTCTGGGAAAATAAAGTCACCGTGAGGTACTTCTAAACCAGCATCAACAGCACCTTTAAGAGCTGCAAATACTTTAGAACCTTTAATAGGAGATCTTAATCCAATGTCTAAAATTGCATATTCGACACCTTTAGCTAAAGCTCTTTTAGCACAAAGGTATCCAGTTAAATAAACTCCAGTAATATTACCAGTATTTCCTAAGTAACCGTAGTTGGATAATTGTTTTCCAACAGCGGAAGCAACAGTAATATCTCCTTCAGGAGTATAATCAACAATTTGAACAGTAGCTTGGGTGTTAGAAACTCTAACAACTAAACGAGATTTTTCATAATCGATTAAATTGATTCTAGCACCGTAATCAGTTTTTCCTTCTCTTCTTCTTCTAAATGCTACTTTGTAATTTGATCCTTGAGCCATGTTTATTCCTCTCCTTTAATTAAATCATGGTCACGAGCGTAGTTTCTCATGTAAGATTTACTTCTGAAAGCGCCACCCTTAGCCATCTTGTATAATTTACGGTATGTAGTAGCATCAATAACTTCATCATCGCGCATTTCTTTAAGGTCTTTCCTTAATGCTCTGATGGTTGTCATCCATTCTTTTTTCTTAGGAGTACGAGCTTTTTTAGCTCCTTTTCTACTACCTGCACCTTTTCTTTTTCCTTTTGATTTTTGTTCTGCGATTTTTTTAGATCTGTAGCTACTAATACCTTTTTGAGGTTTTGCTTTAATAGCTCCATCATTAATTAACTGCTTTACACCTTCTCTGGTAATCGCCATAGATACTTCTTCGATTCTTTCAGGATCAATCCATACACGATTAAGCCCTACTTTGAGAATACTTGCAGCTAATCTTCTTTGAGTTGTAAGATTCATATATATAATCCTCCATTTTTCAGCATAGCTGATAAATTTAGAAAATATCTAAATTTCCCTTTTTTGTTATTATTTAACACAGTAAAACCAATTCTATAAAAGCCCTTGAATTGATTAAACCTATAAATGTAATTCATAATTTTAAATATTTTTATTTAAAACTTTAATTCCTAACTCTGATGCTTTTTCTAACATTAAGAGTTTTTTCCTTTTACCGATAGAAGCGCTTATTCTTGCAGCGTCAGTTGCTGGGTCTAAGTCTTCTAATTCTTTCATATTGTGAACAAGAACATCATTATAACCAGAAGGGTGTAAGTTCCTAACAGCTCTAGGAGTTCTGTAACCGATAGCAGGCATGTCTGGTTTTCCTGCTTCATACCTTCTCATTTTACTTGTTTTACCTCTAGGGCGTCTCCATTTGATTCCAAGTTTTTTATAACGAGCATATTCTTGTCTTTTAAATCTTTTATTAGCCATTATAATCACCAATTTATTCTTTGCTAATTAAGTATATTCCGTCTTGGAATACCCTAGGATCTCTTCCTTTAATTTTAGTTGCTTGTTCCAAGTTAGCCATAGTTTGACCAACATGTTCCTTATTGATACCAGTAATTGTTACCTCATCACCTTTTACTGCTACTTGAGCATTACCTACAATTTTAGCAGTTCTTGGGTGTCTTTCCCCGAGGAAATTGTCAATAGTTACGATATCTTTTTCGACTTTCACAGTCATTGGAAAGTGAGCAAATACTATTTTCATATGATATTCAAAACCATCAGTCACACCAGTAATCATATTATTGATGTGTGCTCTAGTGGTTCCTATCATTGCTTTATCTTTCTTTTTTGGGAATGCTGTTTCTAACAATACAGCACCATCTTTTTCATTAATACTTACATTAGGATAAGTAAATTTTCTGGAGTCTTCTCCATTAGGTCCTTTTACAGTGACCTCATTATTTTCAATTATAACTTCAACGCCTTCAGGGATTTCAATTTCTTCCCTTATAGCTGCAGCTACTACCATTTTATCACCTAATACATGTAAGCCAACAAACGTCCACCAATTCCTCTTTCTTTAGCCTCATAGTGAGTCATAATTCCTTCAGGAGTTGTGACGATTAAAATACCA
>JAILDN010000112.1 GCA_024689425.1 Methanobrevibacter sp. | reverse complement strand
AAAAAATAAGAGGAGTTAGACTTTCAATACAAATACTTCTGAATCTCATATAATTTTTAGCAAAACTAAAAATAAAAATTTAGTAATTAATGAAATAATTCTAGAGAACTAGACATCTATTATTTTTGTTTTCATTACATATAAATGTTATTAAAAATAGTAGAAAATTAATTTGAAAAAAAGTTATTGAAAAAAATAGTCTTTAAAGAAAAAAGATAGTAATTAAAAAATTACTATCCACTCTTAATACAGAATATATCTATTTAATTGCTAATTTGATATCTTCTGCTTTTACAGTTTTTCTGCCAGCGTGGCGTGCGAATCCAACAGCTTTTGCTGCGATTTCGTTACCGTAATCTTCGATTGCTTCTGCTAATGCTTCTTTAGCATCGTCGGATACTCTAGCTGCACCAGCATTTTTTAAGATTCTGCCAACAGGAGCAATTGGTAATTCCATATTTTCACCTCATTTTTTTATACTAATACTTTAAACTTTACCATATATAAATCTATTGGTAAAAAAGGGTTAAAATTTGCTATGTACAACAAAAAAATCTATACTTTTAAAACATTAATAAGTCAATAATTAAAACAAAATATATTATTGTATTAATTGGTTATAGTAAAAATTAGAAAAAAAATTTAAAAAAAATTAAAATTAAAGATAAAATATGAAAGATGAAAAACTATTTATTCATTAACATATTCCTTAAAGTATCAATGTCTGCATCAACCTCTGTTGGCTTTGTACATGCATCAATAGCAGTGTTTGGATCTTTAAGCAAATGTCCAGTTACAACACAGGTAATGGTCTCGCCTTTATCAATTACACCTTGATCCACTAATTTTTTAAGACCAGCAATTGAAGCTGCAGAAGCCGGTTCTACACCAATACCTTCGGTTCTTGCAAGTAATTTTTGAGCATCTAAAATCTCTTCATCACTTACAGTTTCGGAGTAACCGTTTGAATCATAAATTGCATTTAACGCTTTAATATCACTTACTGGTGCACCTATACGAATTGCGGTTGCAATGGTTTCAGGATTTTCAACAGGCACAACCCTTTTATCTCCTTTTTTAAATGCATTAGTAACAGGACATGCACCTTCTGCTTGAATACCTGTCATCATAGGTAAATCTTTAACAAAACCAGCATTATAAAATTCAGATACTCCTTTCCAGATAGCAGAGATATTTCCTGCATTTCCAACAGGTAAGATAATCCTATCTGGAGCTTGCCAATTCAAGTCTCTTAAAATTTCATACCCAATAGTTTTTTGACCTTCTAATCTGTATGGATTAATTGAATTTAACAAGTAAAGATGTTTTTCTAATGCAAGAGCAGTCATTGCTTCAAGGGCTTCATCAAAATTACCATTAATAGACATAACTTCAGCACCATGGAACATTGCTTGAGCTAATTTACCTAAAGCAACTTTTCCAGAAGGCAAAAATACAATGCAACGTAATCCTGCACGAGCGGCATAAGCTGCAAGTGAAGCTGAAGTGTTACCTGTGGAAGCACAACCTACAGTACTCACACCCAATTCCATTGCTTTAGTCATTCCAACAGTCATTCCACGATCTTTAAAACTTCCAGTAGGGTTAGACCCTTCTACTTTAACATATAAATTTACACCTAACTCTTGGCCTAATTTATCACATTTACAAAATGGAGTTCCTCCTTCATCTAAGGAAACTATTTTTGTATCATCTACTGGAATACATTCTTTAAATTTCCATAAAGTATCTCTTCTACCATCAAATACATCTTTAGAAACATCAATATCACTGACAAGCTCAAGTACACTTCCACATTTTTCACAAGTGTAAATCACTTCGTCATCGTCATATTCTGCTCCACATGAAACACAACGTATCATAAATATCACTAAAATAAATTAAATGTAAGAAAATAAATTCTATATAATTAATTTTAAAAGAAATTATATAAAAAACTATCCTAAAAATAGAAGAAAAAAAGAATAAAAGCTAATTAAACTTTATTCATAATAATGTTTTAGCAATTTCTGCTGCTTCAACTTGTTTATCCTTTAAATCCTCAAAGTATTCTTTCATTAACTGGGAAGTTCTTGCTTTACAGTCCCCACAACGTAATTGTCCAGATAAACATTCGTCACGAATTTTTTCAAGCTCCCCATCATCATCAATTAAGTGGTATACCAACATTTCATAAATCACACATTTGTCAACTTCTCCACCCAATTCCTCTTGTTCTTTAAGTGATTCACGACCCCCTGTTTTTGCAGTTTTTACTTTTTTGGCTGCAACTTCAGGAGTCTCATTAAGATAGATGGCAGTGTTTGGTTTTGAACTACTCATTTTATCTCCAGTTAAACCAGTCAAAAATCTATGATAAGTTGAGGCCGGCTGGATAAAACCTAATTCTTCATTTAATCTATGTGCAATATCTCTTGTCAGCCTAATATGAGGATCCTGGTCTACTCCAACAGGTACGACAACCTTTTTTGGGCCCCCAAATTCTTCAATTTGAGGAAGTAAAATGTCTGCTACTTGCATTAATGGAGCTTGGACATGTGCAATATTTGTAGAATTATCAAAACCATAGATAGCATGTAATTGACTGAAATTAGTCTTACGGGATGCTTTAAATTCCAAATCAAATAATGATTTATTCTGTGATTGTAAATAAACATTGACATTATCACGTTCTAAATCAAGCCCTAATGCAATCCAATTTGTTAAGTATTCTTCAATTGCGATTTTTCGTCCTTTTTCGAAACTCATATCTCTTGCAGCATAGGATTCCAAATCTGCTATTGGGAGTGATAACATCGCACCTTTTTGTTGGTACCAAATTAATTGATCAACCACCATTTTATGGCCAATGTGCATTTGTCCACTTGGCATCATGCCAGTTACCACAGCAAAATCTTCTTTTTTATTGATTAAATTATTGATTTCATTAAACTCCCTGTGTCCAAAGACTACACCCCTTTTCATCAATCTTTGAGGGTCCTTAATATCATCTATAATATCTGAAATTTTTTGAATTCCGAATTGAGTAACTAACTTATCATAATCTACACTTGTTGATGCCCATGGATCAATCATCTTTATCACCTTATGTCATTAAACATTATTAAATGGAATTTTGCATTAATTATTATAATAGTAATTATATTGACTTGTTAAAATATAATAGCTTCCTTAAATTTAAACTATGGTCTTGTCCATTCAACATTATAGTAAGTTATATCAAAATCATCATCCACAATAGCTAAAAGAAGTTTTTTATTAACTCCATGAGAAACTCTAACATAACTGGAAAAATCCAGAACATTAATATCAAAGTTTTCATAAACGATTTTGACTAAAAAATCTGAATGCCCTTTGCCCGGAGACCTGCCACGATCATATAAACGGAAATCAGAACCATATTTAAATCCAGTTTTAATTACATATCCCCTATCCTTTAAATCACGATAAACAATATATTTGCCATACAAATCCCGTTCTTTTAAAAGATCTATGAAATATGCCAAACTACATAAAATATCATCCTCATAAACATCTAAACGACCTTTTTCTAATAAATAGCAAGCTTCAATTAATGAAAGATTTAAGGAATCCTCTTCAATTTTTCCAAAAAAACTTTTCTCATGTAAGGCAATTGGTCTTTTACTACCTTCTTCTATTTTAATTGAAACTATTTCATTAGATAAATTACCGCGCATTAAAACACCATCAAAAGAAAAAAATTATATTTAATCCAATATATTTATAGAGTTGATGCTATTTATAATATTTGTTTAAAAATATATAAAAGAAAAAAAAGTTTAAGAAATTTAAACCCTTATAAAAATATTATTAGCCAATTCACTGGAAATACTTAATTCCTCATCATTAATGGAAATTAAAAATTCAGTATCCTCATTAGTATAATAGTTAAGAGTATCACCTAGTTTAATTCCTTTATCCGCAATAGTATCTAATAATTCATTATTTCCACGAATAAATGAAATAACCCCCTTAGAATTAGGAGCTAATTCAGAAACAGAAAGTAAATTGAATTGCCTATTAATAATATTATCATAATCTTTAACTGAGAAACATTCCTTACAGCTACCAAAGTCCAAATCACAGGCAGGTATTACATTATCATCAGGACATAAGTCCGGGTGATGTAACATATTACATAATGCTCTTTCAGCTTCATCAGATAGGGAATGTTCCATTTCACAAGCTTGATCGTGAACATTTTCTTCCTTAACTTTTAAAACATCCATTAAGAACTTTTCTAAAATTCTATGTTTTCTGGTAATTTTTTGAGCGATTTTCATTCCTTCATCAGTTAAAGAAGCCCCCCTATATGGAGTATAATCAATATAACCCAATGTTTCTAATTTTTTAAGCATCTGTGTTACACTACCTGGTGCAATACCTAATTCTTTAGAAAGAGTGGTGGTTGAGACTTGTTCTTTATTACTTCCATTCCTATAAAGAACTTCCAAATATTCCTCAATATTTTCACTAATCTTATCATTAGTCATTAAAAATCACCTAATAATATATTAAGTATATATTTATTCTAAAGACTATAAAAAAGTTTTGGTTAACCTAAATATTTCTTTGAAAATATTTAAAAAAATAGAGAAAAATAGTTAATAAATAAAATTATTAACCTATTTTTATTTTGAATTTTATTTCGACATTAGTATGGTAAAACGTCGTATGTACCTCTAGAAGTGTATGAACCTGTATTCCAATTGTTAATAACACCAAAAGAGTTTCTAGTACTGGTTGGATCAGCATTAATCCAAGCACCGTTAATCAAGAATTGAGCCCATACATGTCCATATGTTGAACCGCTAGAGAATGTACAATATCCTGTAGCGAATCTTACAGTTAAATTAACTGCTCTTGCCATTGCAACAAGTAATTGAGCTTGGTCACAACAGTTTCCAGACCCATCAGTTAAAGTACCTTCAGCACCTTTCTGAGTATTGTAATAGAAGGAATAAGAGATTTGGTCCCTTACATAATTATACAAAGCAACAGCCTTATCTCTCTCAGATGTTAATCCATTAGTTAATGACTTAGCTAACTCAGAAATGGATTTAGAAGATGAACTGGAATATACGATTTTAACAGTAGTAGGTAATTGATTGTATGCAGAGTAATAATTCAAAATACGTGAAAATGAATCTAATAACTCTGGATAAGCAATTTTTCCTAAGGTAGATGATGCATAATTCGGAGCAAGATTATTATTAGAAATAAAGTTAGCAACCCTATTTGCAACATCAAGATAATCTTCTTTAGACAAAGTACCATTAATTACATCACCAGATGGAGTAGATGGACTTTCAACTTGAATAATAGTAATATTATTGTTATTGGCCGCATTAATTTGAACAATTGCTTTACCCATTAAGTACAAGAATTCTGGTAAAGTGTATTTACCTTCAGGTAAAACTATATAATCTGGGAAATCTGAATTATCTTCATAATATCCTTTCAAGTAAACAGCAGCGTTTACGATATCACTAACTGACACGTTAACTCCTACTTTACCTTCAGATACTGGGACAGATTCTGACAATCTAGTTAAATAATAATCTGAACCATCGAGTTTATCCTTACCGGTAACACCACAATAATCTGAATCACAGTGATAACAGGTTAATTCTCCTTCAGGAACGTGCTTTGGATTAATAAGCAATGTACCATAATAACCGCATTTTGGACAGTAGTTTAACCAAGTAGTAGTGTAATTAACATATTGATAACTAGATGAAACACTTGGAAGCATATTTACAGTCAAAGTCGGATTATCAAGGAAATTATTTACTAAAGCTGATGCAGGTAATCTATTACTTGAATTATAGAAAGATAAAATTCTAGATTCCATGTAAACTAATGTTTCATATTTGATTTTACCTATAGAAGAATTGACATTGTTTGGAGCTATATTATTATCTACACAATATGAAAGAGCATCTTCAACAACCTTAAGATATTCACTAGCATTTAATTGTGAATAAATAACATCTCCAGTTGAATTTTCAGGATTACTTACAAGTAACGCAACAATTTCTCCTTCCCAATTACCGTTTAATTTTTGAATAGTTTGGCCCATAATAGCTAACATTTGAGGAATAGTATAACTTTCTGAACCAACAGTTATTTTACTTGGTAACTCATAATTTGATTCAATGTAATTTTTTAATTCACCAGAAGCTGTTAAAACATCATTGACACTAATAGTACTGCCATAAGAGGGGTCATCTAAATTATTGAAATTAAGGAAAGTAGATAAACCATATCTGAATAACATAACACCAGTAGCACCGTTATTTATAGCTGTCTGAGCATCACTTGTAAGTTCAACACCAATTAATTTAGTCAAATCATCATCAGACACATAAGCTTGTAAACCTGACCAAATTTCTGCACCATATGAATTTTGAACAAACCATCTGGTTGTAGATCCAATCCAACTAGTTCCAGTATTATAATTTCCTTTATATTGCATAGGAACAATTACATCTAAAATTTTAGATAAAGCCGGAATATCTTGACCATAATAATATTTATCGTTTGTGGTCTCAGGCATTACAGCTGCAGAAACAATGAGATTTGAATTAACTGAATGAATAGCAGTGGTAACTTGTTTAGCAAATTCTGTAATTGCTGCAGTTCCGCCACTTGTTTTATAAGCAGTACCCGGATATCTTAAATAATCTAAATGAACACCAGAAACACCAGGTAAACTAGCATAATATTTTGCTTCACTAATTTTCTCATTAAAGTAAGCCTGATTAATTGATCCACCAGAGATTGGATTTACCCATCCTCCATTATAAAATGCTTGCATCCAAATATGAACATTTATATTATTTGCATTTGCAAGTTTAATCCAGTTTAATACAGCAGATTCACTATTAACAGTAAATGCATAGAAATTCAAGAATATCTCAGTAGTTCCTAATGATGCTAACTGAGCTAAAGTAGCTGAATCTATACTAGCCATATCTCTTCCTTGAACCCAATAACCGTATCCGTTTGAATCTCCGTTTTTAGTAACAAAAATTTGAGTTGCACCACTGGATGGAAGATAATTATTATCCCCATCATAGGAATAGGAAATTGAATATGAACCTGCAGATAAGCTTTGAGATAATGAAGCAACACCATTAGAATTAGTAGTTACAACATAATTTTTAGAAGATACTGTAAATGTTACTTTTGCATTTGAAATTGCTTTATTAGAAGAGTCTTTTAATGTAACTTGTAAATTAGCCGCTGAATCAGTTGTAAATGATGTGGCGGAACTCCAAGTTAAAGAAGAACTTTTTCTTTGTATTACAGTAAGATAAGCCTGACCACTGGAACCTTTAATTCTCTCTTCACCGTTATAATAATAATTAATTAAATATTTGCCTTGATTAAGCCTAATTGTAATTGAGGCAATACCATTATCATTGGTAGTTCTAGTATAATTTATACCATTAATGTTTAAAATTACAGTTCTACCTGGTAAAGGAACATCACCCACTTTTAATGTTACTTGGAATTGTTGGTCAAGACCTTGAGCAACTGTTGTATTTTTACCAATTAGGGTAGATGTATTACCATTAATTACAGAAATTTTTGAAGTTTGGGTTAATTCCTTATAATTTGTAGTATTGAACTTGTAAGAAACATTATAATTTCCCGGATCTAAGTTAATATTTAATTTTGCAATACCATTATCATTAGTAGTTCTTTTATATGTAATACCATTGATAGTGAAATATACCGGTTGACTAGCAACAGGCACATTATTATCAGTTAATACTGTAACATCAAATGATTCGGAATTCTTATAATATATAACAGTATTATTTACAACAAATATTGTATCATATAATTCTTTAACATTTATTGTACTAGTTGCACTTGATGACTGATATGTGCTTGTACCATCATATTTATAATTAACCTGATAAACACCTTGTTTTGTTAAATTAACAATAGTGCTAGCTACACCATCACTATTAGTAATAGTTGTATAAGAATTACCATTTACAGTAATAATTAAATTTTGATCAGCTATACCATAACCTAATTGATTGAGTAATGTAGCATTAATAGTCTTAGTATCATCCATACGATACTCATAATTAGTAGTATTAATAGTAGTAGTAGATGAACCGATTACCCTAATATTATTAGATAACCTTGAACCATCAGGATGAAAATCTGTTATTATATAATCATTAGGGGATAATCTAATGTTAAGTCTAGCATAACCATCACTATCTGTAGTACGAGTATAAAATACTCCATTAATATTAAAAGTGACCGCAGTATTTTTTAATGGACTGCCATCGCCACTTAAAAACTTAGCGACATATTGAGTTGGATCCATATATACTTTTACAATATCATCACCATAGATAGTAGGCAATACTTTAACAATATTTGAATATTGATATCCAGAAACTGGATGAATTGCAGTTAATATATAAGTATTTGGTTCTAAATTAATATTTAATTTAGCAACACCATCACTATTAGTTTTACGGACATAAAATACCCCGTTAATGTTAAAAGAAACACTTGTATTAGTTAAGGCTTGTCCATAATTATCTAAGAATTTTGCAGTATATTGTGTTGCATTTCTGAAATATTTAGTAATGTTATTTCCTGAAATAGTAGGATAAACCGTTACTGTTGAAGTTTTTGTACTTGGTGAATAATTTTTATCACCATTATACAATACAACACAATTATAAGTATTCGGATTTAAGTTTATTGCAATTGAAGAGGAACCCTCATTATTAGTAATCCTCGTATAATTAAAACCATTAATTGAAAATATTAAAGTTTGATTAGCTAACTTGTTTCCATCAATATCACTTAAAGTAGCTATAAATCTTGTTCCATTTTTATAATATAAATCTACATTAGGTGCATTAATAACTGTATTTTTTGTTGAATTTGCACCGACAGTGTTTTCAACCAAGTTTGTACCAACGTTGTTAGTTGATAAATTATTTGAATAACCTGAACCTACATTTACACCAACAGACAATGCATTATTTGGTGAACTTCCAACACTATAGGATTCATTAACGTTTTCACTTGCAGAAACAATACTAATCGACATTATTGCCATTAGAATTATTAATGCTAAAATTATTCGTTTTTTCAAAATACTTTACCTCCTTGTAACGTATTTAACAACATGGAAAAAAATCAAAATTTCCATTATGATTATAATATATTAAGAATATCTTATATAAAGTTATTTATTTATTTAAAGCCCGTAAATCAAAGTAATACTAAAAAAAAATTATTAAACAAAGTAAAAATTACAAATTAAGTAAAAATATGTGTGAATACAGACATAAAAGGTTAAAAATTAATGATTTAAAAATCAACGATAAAGTCTATAATGAAAATTAAAAAAAGTAGTATAATGCCTATTAAATAAAAATTAATAACTAAATACCATTTTTAATTAAAAATAAGAAAAATATACACATATTTAATTATAATCAAAAATTTTAACAAAAAAAATAAAAAAATAAAAGATGTAAATCAATTTTACATCATTGGAGGCATACCGCCCATTCCACCCATTCCGCCAGGCATTGGAGGCATACCACTATCATCATTTCCAGACTCATCTGCACCAGTGGAGTTAAGTGCATTTCTTGCTGCAATCATATCATCAATACGGAGTATCATTTCAGCAGCTTCACCTGCAGATTGGAGAGCTTGAACTTTAACTCTTAAAGGTTCAATAACTCCTGCATCTTTCATATCCACAACTTCACCAGTAAATACATTAATACCTATAGCATTAGAGTCTTCGTGAGCAGCTTTTAAGTCAGCAATTAAGTTTATGGTGTCTAAACCTGCATTTTCAATTAAAGTTCTTGGAATAACTTCTAAAGCTTCAGCATATTTTAAAATAGCTAATTGCTCTCTTCCACTTACAGATTCACCATACTCTCTTAATTGTTTTACTAAATCAATTTCACAAGCTCCGCCACCAATGAGAACTTTACCTTCTTCAATAGTAGCAGCAACTACACCTAAAGCATCATCAATAGCTCTTGCGATTTGTTCTGTAACATAACGGGTACTTCCTCTAAGTACAATGGAAGATGCTTTTGGGTTTTCACATTCTTCAATGAAAGTTAATTTGTGATCGAATACTTTTTCAAGATAAACTTTACCTGCATGACCTAATTTATCTTCAGATAAATCTTCAATATCTGTGACTAACTTAGCCCCAGTAGCTTTAGCGATTCTATCCATATCAGATTTTTTAACTCTTTTGTAAGCCATAATGCCTGCTTTTTTAAGGTAATGTTCTGCCAAATCATCAATACCTTTTTGACAGAATAATACATTTGCACCAGAGTCAATGATTTGGTCAACTAATTCAATAATCATTTTTTCTTCATTATCTAAAAATGCGGAAAATTGGTCAGGTGAAGTGATATCAATCTTAGTATCGGTGTTAATATCTTTTAATTCAATTGGATATTTCATGATTGCAATTTTAGCATCTTCAACAGATTCAGGCATATTTTTTGATAATGGAATCTTATCAATAACAATTCCTTCAGCTAAAAATGAATCTTCTACAGAATCTCCTGAAACTCTTTGAATATTAATATTATCAATATCAGATTCGCCATCTTCTTCAATTCTTAAAGCAGCATCTACAACTAACTCTGCTAAATGTTCTTTTGCATAATCTGATCCTTTACCACTCATTGCAGTTACAGCAACGTGTTTAAGAGTTTCTTTATCATCTGCATCAATTGCAATTTCATTTAATATTTCAACAGCTTTTGCAGTTGCATTTCTAAATCCTTTAACAACAACGGAAGTTGCAATTCCATCTTCTAATAATTCTTCAGCTTTAGCTAATAATTCACCCGCAATAACAACAACAGATGTAGTTCCATCTCCAACAATATCTTCTTGTTTCTTTGCAGTTTCTACAAGCATACGAGCAGCCGGCTGTGCAATATCCATTTCTCTCATTATGGTTGCACCATCATTAGTAACAGTAATATCTCCCATACTGCTAACAAGCATTTTGTCCATTCCTTTAGGACCTAATGTAGTTCTTACAATACCTGCTAATACTTTAGCGGCTGTGATATTCATTCTTAAAGCATCTCTTTTAGAATATCTTTCAGTCCCTTCAGGAAGAATAAATATTGGTTGATTTGCCATATTTTTTTCACCTTTAAATTCATTATATAATCAATATAAAAATTAGTTTATATTTTTATACATTATTAATATTGATTTGGGGTAATATAAAAAACTTACCTATATTTAAGTCAAAACATTATAAATAATATTATATGTATCAAAAAGTCATTGAGGATATAAAAAGAAATCTCGGCCCAAATAATGATTTGAATAGGAAATATCTGATATCACAGATTGATATCTATAAACACCATGAAAATTCAACAGAAATAGTTAAAGAGATTTCTAGAATGATTTGGGAATGCTTAACACCAGAAGAGCAAGAGGAATTTGTGAGAATAATAGAAGAAGAAAATCCCATTAAAGAAATATTAATTGAAACTGAATTTTATATCCAAAATTATGATTATGAAACCGCATTAGAGAAATTAGATGCATTTATGAAAAATAAACCTAAATTCTATGAAAATAACGAAAAGACAGAATATCATTTTTTTTCAAATCCCTTAGAAGAATTAATATTCAATGAATATATCGGATGTGAAAAGGAACTAAAAATTATCCCTGAAGATGAACCTGTAGAAGATTTATTTTTTGTATATGGATTTCTCCTAAGAAATGCATCACGTTTAGATGAAGCAGAAACAGCATTAAAAGAAGCTTTAAGAATTAATCCCGTATCTTCAAGAGTTATTTTAGAATTATGTGATATTTATAAAATGAAAACACCAACTTTTAATAAATTCTATTTTTACAATATGGATGCTTTAAAATATGCATATTCTGGAGAAGATCTAGCTAGAATCTATAACAATCTAGGATTTTTTTATTATGAAGAAAACAATCCCGAATTAGCAATAGCATGTTATAAATACAGTTTAAAATATGAAAATAATCCATTTACTAAAGAAAAGATATCAATTTTAGAATCTAAAAGTGGAATCGCACTGAATGAAGAGGAATGTGCAGGGCTGATGAGCAATAAACATATTCAAATAGGTGCTAAACCATTCATAATTGAAAACTTAGAAAAATTAGCTATGGAATATGAACATGATAATCTATTAAATCAGTCACTATTTTTTTATAGGCTATTATATAGTGTAAAAAAAGAGGAAAAAACTTTTAAAAAAATAAAAGAATTAGATTTGAAAACAAGACGAATGAAAAGAAAAATTTAATTATATAAGATGTTATAATATATATTAGGTGATTAAATATGTGTTCTAGTGGAGGCCCAATGGCCGATATTGATATCGGTAAATTGAAAACAAAGAAATACAGATGTTTAGATTGTGGAAATACATTTAAAGGACTTGGTAAAAAAGTTGTTTGCCCTTCCTGTCAAAGCGATAATGTCGAATGCCAAGAATAATTTTATTATTCTTCTTTTTTCTTTTTTTGTGATATAATGAATATTGATTTTAACTATGATGAAATCCTTTTTTTAGAAGGTGAAACCGGGACTGTTGGTATTGTAAAAGTAGCACATGATAATAAAATGTTATTTATAGCTACCCAAGACAATGAAGAAATAGTACAATTCCTTGAAAAAGATGATTTGATTGCAGTTTCAAACTTTAAAAAAGATAAAAGAGCTATTAGATCACAAGCATATTTAACTCGTGAAGAAGACTCACCAATAGTAATTTTAAATAAAAATCATCCATCAATAAAACATTTAAAACAAGTATTATCTGTAGGAGAAAAAGTAAATTTAAACTGCAATATCACTCCGGGAACCCATCCTGAACAAGATGTTTTATGTTCTTGTGATTCATTATCCGGATTAACAATAGTTAAAACGGAAAATGGGGTTAAACTCAATAAGATTCATGAAAATTATACAATTGAAGAGTTTTAAATATGAATATCGATTTATCTTTAATATACACATTGCTAGGGCAAATAGTGGTTTTGGTCATTATTATAATTATAATATTATTTATAATATCATTAATTTTCGGCCTAATATTTTTAAAAAGTGGAAAATTATCTTTCCCAAAAGTATTTTTATTCATAATTGATTTACTTTACTCACCATTTAAATCAATAGCCAAATTATTAAAGCTTGATGACAATTTAATAGACTCAATTAGTATTCAAACAAGAAATGATATTAATAAAAAGAAATTCAAGAAGATTCCTGCAGAGAAAACATTAATCTTTTTACCCCATTGTTTAAGACATAGGGATTGTCCTGCACCTTTACAAAAGGACGGTGTTAAATGTACTTGCTGCGGCTTGTGTTCAATAGGAGTTATTAAAAAGCAAGCCGAGCCTAAAGGTTATAAGACATATATTGTGCCGGGATCAAGTTTTGTTAAAAAAATAGTATATGAACAAAATTTCAAAGCCGTAGTTGGGGTAGCTTGTCACGAAGACTTAAATCAAATGATGATGTTGCTTTCTGATTTTTGTCCTCAGGGAGTTTTACTCAAAAAAACAGGCTGTTATGAAACAAAAGTTGATGTAAAGGAAGTATTGGATATACTTAATTCTAAAAATTAATCATAATACTCCATGAATTCCAAAGATTCGGGAGTTTCATCAAATTCATCAATGAAATCTTTTAAATCTCGAATAAATTCTTTTTTTCTTTCAATTGAATCTTTGATTTCAGAATAATCTTTCTTTACTGAAATGGTCATTATGATATCATCAGTTTCCAAAGTAATTTCCGGTAAAAAAAATTTATCAATATCTTCCATTTTAGCCTCTTCCAAGCTCTTGATGTGCTCTTGCCAAATGACCTGCAGCTAATGCACCAACAAGAGATAATTCTCCTGCGAGAACAGTACTAGCAACAATTTCGGCAAATTCACGTGCTTTTCCAGAACCTGCTACACCCAAGATATTTAAACCTTCATTTGCTACTTCCAAACTTGTTCCTCCGCCAACAGTGGCAACAGGTAAATCTGGCAGATTAACAGAGAAGTATAAATCTCCATCGCGAGCTTCAGCAGTGGTGATACCTAAAGAGCCTTCTACAACATGAGCCGCATCTTGACCAGTAGCTAAAAATATGGCTGCAACCATATTAGCATAATGTGCATTATAAGCTGAACTAGCACTTACAGCAGACCCAATTAGATTTTTAGCAATGTTAACTTCTTCAATAGCTTCAGCGGTTGTTTTAAGTTTTTTATTAACTATTTCTTTAGGAACCAATATATCTGCAACAACACTTTTTCCTCTTCCTTCAATAATGTTGATTGCTGCAGGTTTCTTGTCAACACAAGCATTGCCGCTTAAAGCAATGTGTCGAGCATTAGTTTCACTAGCTAGCTTGTCTAAAATCTTTTCTGTTGCTATGGTTACCATATTCATACCCATACTGTCTCCAGTTGAGTAAACAAAACGAGGGTAAACATAAGCACCTGCAATTAAAATTGGATCTATCTTTAGAAGTTTACCATGAGAAGTAGTACTTTCAGCAATTTCTTTTAATTCAGTAAAATTATCAACAAACCATTGTTTTATTTCTAAAGCCTGACTGGCATTTTCTGTTTTAATGACTGGTGCACGTGTCATAATATCTGAAATAACATGTGCATTAACACCACCGGATGCAGTTATTGTTGATGCTCCCCTATTGATTGATGCAACAAGTGCTCCTTCTGAGGTTGCAAGAGGAACAAACACTTCCCTTTTACAATAATCCCCATTAATTTTTAAAGGACCTGCAATTCCCATAGGTAACTGCAATACGCCAATGGAGTTTTCAATATTTCTAGCAGAAGCCTTTTCCATGTCAATAGAATAATTAGCAACATTTTCTAACTCAATAGAATATTTTTTTTCCAAAAATTCTCTTCTTATATCGGTGGCTTCTTTGGCTGAAACTTCTTTATCAACCTGGTAGAGTTTAATCTCACCCTTTAATAATTTATCAATAATTTCATTATTAGACATATTAAATTTCCTTAAGTAATTTTACAATTTCAGATGGCATTTTAGCTACTTCAACACCCGCACTGTTTAGGGCTTCAGTTTTACTTGCAACAGTACCAGTATTACCCTGAATAATAGCACCCGCATGACCCATTCTCTTACCTGGTGGTGCGGATCTTCCTGCAATATAAGATACAACAGGTTTTGTCATCTCTTCTTTAATGAATTCGGCTGCATTTTCTTCAGCATTTCCTCCGATTTCACCAATTAAAACAACAGCTTCAGTATCTTTATCTTCTTCAAATCTTTTAAGTATATCAATATAGTTTGTACCGATGACAGGGTCTCCTCCAATACCAACACAAGTACTTTGTCCAATTCCTGCACGAGTAAGCTCGCTTGCAATTTCATAGGTCAATGTACCACTTCTTGAGATTACACCAACATTTCCTTCAGCAAAAATGTGAGTTGGCATGATACCTAACTTACCTACACCTGGAGATATAATACCTGGAGTGTTAGGACCAATGACTGTGGTTCCCATTTGATTAGCATATTCCATAATTTCTATACTATCATGAACTGGAATATGTTCGGATATGATAACAACCAAATCCAAATGCCTAATTGATTCGAAAGCCGCATCTTTTGCAAATTTTGCAGGCACGAAAATGATTGATGAGTTAATATCACTTTCTCCAACAGCTTCTTCGATTGAATTAAAGATAGGTACACCTAAAAAGTCCTGACCTCCTTTTCCAGGAGTAACACCTGCTTTGATACAAGTATTATATTTTAACATTTGCTCTGTATGGAATGAACCTTGTTTACCGGTAATTCCTTGAACTAAACATTTTGTATTTTCATCTAATAAAATCATAATTAAACCCCTATTAACGTAAAATTCTTGTCTTATTTTCGAATGGGACCGCTAAATCAATAACATTTCCATTCATATATGCTGTAGCTGAAAAAATTACACTACCTGGTAATACATTGCAAGTTGTTCCTCTTTCAACCAAATATGTATTTTTATTTCCTAGAGCCGCACCAATCATTGCACCGGCTATAACTCCAATAGACTCTATATTTTCAACAGTAGCTACAACAACAGGATCATCTGTTTCAGAAGAAACATATCCGACGCCGGGAATTTTTTTAGTTTTAGTTTCGATCAAATCAGATACATCTGTTAAATTATCCATACCCATTGCTGCTTTAATGGCTGAATTAGCAACATCAGCAACAAAAGGTTCTCCACCATATGTATCAAACCCTAAAACAATAGCATCAGGATAAAAACCTGGGCGGAATCTAGCTTCGGCATAAGATATTCCTTCACCTGCTTTTGATTCATCATCAGATATTCCGGATAAATCACCTAAATTTTCAGCACAAACTTTTAAAATATTAACGATACCTTCATTTACGGTTTCTAACAAATCATCTTCAACAAATGCACTAACAACAACATCATCTCCTGTGACATTTGTCAAAGCTGCTTCACTAGCCCCTAACTCTTTGAGCTTATAAAGGTTATCTTCTATATTTTTTACTAATGTATTACTACAGGACACATCATTTTTAGAAATATCGGCTCCTATAGCTGTAATCTTCAAAATAACACCTTTAATATTTGATTAAAAAAATCAATAAAATACTAGATTTTATCTGTAATATAATATGTTAGTTAATTTATTTAAATTTTAACTCAATTTAAGAAAAAAATTAATAAATAACAACTTTCAAAGATATTTATTAATGTATTCACAAACAAAAATAGCTATTCCAATTTTTCAATCAAAAATTGAAGAAGTGATTGATGTTGCAAACGATTGTATCGATAAAGGTGCAGATATTCTAGAATTTAGAATAGACGCACTAGAAAACCCTGATTTTAAGGAAATTAAAAAAGCTATTGATGAAATTAATTTTCCAATGATTGCAACTAATAGAATTTCTACTGAAGGTGGCTCTTTTAAAGGATCTGAAGAAGAAAGAGTTGATATCTTATATAAATGCAGTGATTTAGTTGAATATGTTGATATTGAACTCCAAACTAATGATGAATATATTAACATGATTCATGATACCGGAGTGACAACAATTGTATCTTATCATGATTTTGAAAAAACACCTGAAATTGATGAGATTACATATATTGTTAATAAAGAGCAAGAACTTGGAGACATTGCAAAAGTTGCATTTATGCCGAATGATTTAGAGGATACTTTAAAAGTATTGGCTATTTTATCCCATTGTGAAAATACTATTGCTATTTCCATGAGTGATTTAGGTAGTTATACACGAGTTATGGCTTCTAAATTTGATTCACCTATAACTTTTGCTGCTGGAAGAGATGTAACTGCTCCAGGCCAAATAGATATTGAAACAATGAAAGCACTGCTTAACATGGATTTGAATATTATTGAATAACCGGTGATTTTAATGGCTAAAAAAGGCTTTTTAGCATTAATAATAATAGCAATTATTGTACTTACTATAGGAGGATATTTCCTATTCATAGGAAACTCCGTTAATGTATATATTGACGGTGAAAACGTCACCACTTCTTCTATTATTTCACCATTGTCTGGCGTCGATACAAATAAAATGAATAATGAAATTTCTGAATATGTTTTTAACACAATGCAAAGTCCCAATGGAACCATCACATCCTTAAAGCAAGGAATTCACCGGATATGCCTTTCATATGGCTTAGATAACATTAATGTAAAAATTGATTCGTCGTTAGGTGAAAATAAAATCCCCGTTATTTTCCATATCGAAGGAAACTCAATGTATCCAACATTAACGGATGGACAAGAGGTTACTGTTGAAAAAACAAAGAATATACAAGTTAATAATATTGTAGTAGCAAGATCTCCAGAATATGGAAATATCGTAAAAAGGGTATCGCAGATTAAAGGAGATAAGATTTTACTAACAAGTGACAATACCAATGTTGAATACAAAGTCATAAACGGAACAACATATAAAATAGAAGGAATCAACACTTGGGTTAGTATTGACGATATTATTGGTGTTGTAGTGAAGTATTAATTATTCAACCCAATATGATTTAAAGTAGTTTTACTGTCCAACAGTTTAGACAGTGGCTACTTCATTATTATCATATTTAAGGAATATCTTGTTTATCAATATATAGAATGCTATACTTGATAAAACCTCACTTACAAGTATTGAAATCAAGACACATACCCCATTAGGGAATGCGGAGTACAATACCCATATTAATAGAATTTGGAAAACGACTTTTGCTAAAGTAAATATGAAACTCCAGTAACTTTTTCCAGTACCTGTCAATACCTTTACAGATGTTCTTGCAGCACCCATAAACGGAAGCATAGGTATACCTGCAAGCGTAATATAGAACACAGCTTCGCTCATATTAGTTACTGAAAATATTGCAAATCCCCACTCTCTAACAAAGAAGAATAGTATAACTAGACCCAATGCGGTCAACATTGACATTTTAATTGAATATGAATATATTTCTTTAAGCTTATCTATTCTATGGGCACCAAACAAATGTCCACTAATTACTGATATGGACCAACTATATGCAGTATCTGCTGATAAAAGTACATTGGCTATTCTATTTGCGGTTGAATAAAGTACAACTCCTATTTGACCAAGTTGTTCAATCAATATTCTATTAACAAACATTGAACCTATACACACTACACTATCCATTAAAAAACTTGGAACCGCTACAAGCAATATTTCCAATGAAATACCTGGTTTAAAATTGCTCCATGTTAAACGAACTTTAGTTCTACCTGATTTATACCAGTATAAGCAAACAATAATTGGAATAACGGCGGATATGACTGTTGCATAAGCTACACCTCCAACTCCCCAATTAAAAATAAATATAAAAATCGGGTCTAAAATTAAGTTAAGAGCATTGGCTGAAATACCTAAAATTGTAGGTAACCTTGAATTTCCTTCTGCCTGTAGCGTTTGGGCAAATAATACCTGAAAAATAAATACAAATGAAAATACGAATATCGGTTGTAGGAATGCTATTGCCAAACCCATTGCTTCATTTACGCCCATCAGAGATAAAATATCCTTTAGGAAAAACGACGCAAAAAGAATGAAAATCCATATTACAAATCCTCCAACAATACCATGCAAAATAAGATTATATGCCTCTTCATCATTTCCAAGACCCAAATATCTGGATATCACAGAATTAGTTCCATAACCAAGTGACCTTCCTAAAGATCCCATTAATGTAAATAAAGGTATACATAATCCAACTGCAAAAAATGCTTCAGGACTCACTTTTGATATCCAGAACATATCTCCTAATGCATATATTTCCCCGAAAAATGAAAGGGCAATCATGGGTTTTGATAGTTGCCAGAATGCATCTTTCGGTGAAGAAAGTATATCGACATCCTTATCCTTATCCTTTTTAAAAATAATCATATTATCATTTGATTTTTTTAGTTGTTTTAATAAAAATATGGTTTAATTTTTATAAAATGTATTATTTAAATTTATTTTATTAAATGATTAATTTGATAGTAATCTATTATTAAATTTAAATTTATCGGATATCCTTGCCTCAATCCTATTAAAATTATTATCCCCAGATAACAAAGCAATGACAAAAAGAATATAACTGAGGCATTAAAAAAATTTTATTTAAAAAAAAGATGTGAGGACAGATTATTTTAAATTAAAAATGCTTAGATTTCCTCACAAATAATCAAAGCATGAATCAAGTTATAGTGCAGTATTAAACTGCACTATCTCCCTCTTCACCAGTTCTTATTCTTATTACATTATCCATTGGGTATATGAAAATCTTTCCATCCCCAATATTTCCAGTATATGCCGACTTTTTAATAGTATCAACTATTAAATCAACACCTTCTTCTTTAACTACAATTTCAATACGTGTTTTTGGAATTAAATCAATGCAATAACTGGATCCTCTGTAAGATTCTTTTATTCCTCTTTGACTTCCTCTCCCCTTAACTTCAGAGACGTTCATTCCTTCACATCCTACAGCCAAAAGGGCGTTTTTTACATCCTGATATTTTTCTTGTCTTATGATTGCAACAACACTTTTCATAGTCTAACCTCCTAGTATAAATTATATGCAGATTCTTCGTGAAGGCTAGAATCAAGTCCACCAACTTCTTCTGCTTCTTCAACTCTAATTCCGCCCATAGCTTTATCAAGAACTTTTGCAAGAACAAAACTAATTGTGAATGCATATACTATGGTTGCTATTACACTTATAACTTGTATAGTTACTTGTCCAGGATTTCCATATAATAATCCTGCAGTACCCCCAATTGCAGGCACTGCAAATATTCCTGTTGCGATTGCTCCCCAAATACCTGACATACCATGTATACCCCATACATCTAATGCATCATCATAACCGAGTTTTGCTTTTAAGAAGTAAATTGCGAAGTAAGATACGAATGGAGCTACTGCACCAATCACTAATGCTCCAGGAACATCAACAAATCCTGCTGCAGGAGTAATAGCTACTAAACCTGCAACAGCACCGGATATTGCACCTAATACTGTAGGTTTTCCAACAATTACTGTATCTAAAATTGTCCATACAATTAATGCTGTAGCAGCTGCAACATTTGATACTATAATTGCATTAGCTGCAAGACCATCTGCTGCGAGACCTGATCCTCCGTTGAATCCCATCCATCCAAACCAAAGTAATGCTGCACCAAGGACTGCATAACCGAGATTGTGTGGAATTAAAGAGGTATCTTTTCTTTTACCTAATACTAAAGCAACTGCAAGAGCTGAAACCCCTGAGTTAATGTGGACAACGGTACCACCTGCAAAGTCAAGTGCACCCATTTGCATTAACCATCCTCCACCCCATACCCAATGGGCGATAGGGAAATATACTAAACAAGCCCAGATTGGTATAAAAATAACCCAAGCTTTTGTTTTCATCCTTCCAACAAGTGCTCCAGATATAAGTGCTGCAGTTAATCCTGCAAATGCACATTGGAACATCACAAATAATAATGTTGGTATTGTTCCAGTCAAATCAGTTAGTCCAATTCCTTTCAAGAAGAAATTAGCAGGAGATCCTATAAATCCATATAATGAAGGTTCTCCAAATGATAATTGGTAACCGAAGATTACCCAAAGAATACTTACAATTGAAAATGCTATAAAACTTAAAAACATTGTATTTAATACATTTTTCCTTTTACTTAAACCACCATAAAAAAATGCTACAGCAGGAATACTCATTAATAACACTAAAAGAGTACAAATAAGAATCCAAGCCGTATCACCTGCGCTAAAAACATCCATATTATCTTTTCTCTTAATTATCTTGATTATCTATAAATTAATTTTTTAAAGTTAGTCGGAAGACGGTTTCCTACTTCCGATATAATATAATTAGTCAAAATAGTATATAAATATTTTGGTAGATGAAAAAATAATTGAAAAGATTAAATAAAACAAATATATAAAATAAATAACAAGTATAGTTTAAAATCAAATTTAAGAAATTTAAAATATCTAAAATTAAAATAAAAAAATAGTGTTATTATGAAACAATCAACAAGTGTATATGTAATAATATTTCTAATTATTGCAGTTATTGCATTCATTTTAAGTAATGTATTTGCTAGCGTATTAGTTATAGATACTTCTAACTCAACCAAACTAACCGCAATTGAAGACGATGGATTTCAACCAGTAGAAATTAAACAGGTTAAAGTTATAATACCTAAAGTTGAAAATAACACAACAACCTACATAGAAAACGTAACAGGAAGCATTAAACAAGTAGTCGAAACTGTAATGTAAGGTGAACAAATGATTGAAAAAAAGAAATTCATAAGGGACAGCGTTTATGGAGATATTAATTTAAACAAATTTGAGGTAGAAGTAATGGATATGCCTCAATTCCAACGTTTAAGAAGAATCAAACAACTAGGATTAATCAACTTAATATATCCCGGTGCTAACCATACAAGATTCGAACACTGTGTAGGAACAATGAATTTAGCATCAAAATTAGCTAATGAATTGAATTTAAATGAATATGAAACTGAATTAGTTAAAATCTCTGGTCTTGTCCATGATATAGGGCATGGACCATTTTCACATGTTTCAGAAGGAGTACTATCCTTTCCTCATGAAGAACTTACGAAATATGTAGTTCAAAAAACATCCATGCATGATCTACTTAGTGAAAAATTTGACACCAAAGAAATCGTGGATATAATAAATGGGAACGGATATTTGGGCCCAATCATATCTGGAGAATTAGATGTGGATAGAATGGATTATCTATTAAGAGATTCACATAATACTGGAGTAGCTTATGGAATTATTGATTATGAAAGAATCATTTCCAACTTAAAATTAGATGATGGATTGGTGCTTGATATTAAAGGAGTTCAAGCTGCAGAGGGAGCATTGGTCTCAAGATATTTTATGTATCCAAGTGTGTATCAACACCATACAACGAGAATAGTAAATTCAATGTTTAGAAGAGCATTGAAAAGAGAAATTGACTCAGGTAAACTCAATGAAAAAGATATTTACAAATATGATGATTCGGATTTCATTTCTCTTTTTAGGCAAAGTGATGATGAAATTGTCAAGGATTTAATGAACAGATTAGATAACAGAAATATTCCAAAAAGAGTAAAAACTATAAGATTGGATAATTTCAAAAATCCTGAAAAATTATATAAAATCGAACAAAGTACTCTCAGAAAAGCTGAAGAGGAAATAGCTGAAGATTATGGGATGGATAAAAATTATGTTTTCATTAATATCGCAGAATATCCTCGTTTTGATGAAATGAAAACTCAGGTGAATGTTGATAATAAATTATACCCATTAACAGAAATATCAAACATAATCGGAGCATTAAGTAAAGCTAGATTCAATATTCCCGATATCAGCGTTTATGTACCTAGCGACGAAAAGGATAAATTTGAAAAATTAAAACTAAATCATTACCTCGATTTACCTGAAATTGACAGGGAAAAATTCCATGGAATTCATTATGACCAAATAAAACTATTTTAGGAGTAAAAAATGATAGTTGTTGCAATAACTGGAGCAAGCGGAGTAATATATGGAATCAGATTACTTGAAGTATTGAAAGAACTGAATATTGAAAACAGTTTAGTTATTAGCGATGCTGCAAAAACCGTTATCCAATCTGAAACTGAATATGAAATAGAAAACATAATTGAATTAGCAGACAATTATTATGAATTCGACGATTTGACCGCATCAATAAATAGCGGATCATTTAAATTTGACAGTTTGGCTATTGTGCCTTGTTCAATGAAAACATTGTCTTCAATAGCTAATGGATATGGGGCCAATACCATTACCCGTGTTGCAGACGTTAGTTTAAAAGAAAGAAGGACAACTGTTATTGTTCCTAGAGAAACACCACTTAGAACTGCACATATTAAAAATATGCTTACCTTATCACAAGAAGGAGCCATTATTTTACCTGCAATGCCTGGATTTTATTCAAATCATGACAGTGTAGATAATCAGATAAACTTTGTTGTTGGTAAAATTTTAGATTCTTTAAATATTGAGAATAACTTATTCAAAAGGTGGGAATAAATGTTAGAAGATGCTGATTTTATTAAATCATGTGATGTTCCAGGACCTACAAAAGAAGCTATCAGAGCAATAATTCTTTACAAATCTGATGTAAATGAAACTGACAAAGTAGTGGATGTTGGCTGTGGAACTGGAGGAATAACTTGTGAATTTGCACAAAGAGCAAAAGAAGTTATTTCTATTGATATAAATCCAGAAGCTATTGAAATAACTCAAAAAAATCTAAAAAAATTTGGACTTGGAGACAATGTCACCTTAATAAATGGTGACGGGGCTGATGCATTGGAAAATGTTGATGAAATCGATATTGCTATTGTAGGGGGTAGCGGTAAAAAACTAGAAGACATTCTTGAATTGATTGACTCCAAATTAAACTCTAAAGGAAGAATTATTGTTACTGCAATTTTGGTTGACACTAAAGTAGAGGCAGTGAACAAATTAAAAGAGCTTAATTATAATCCAAGCATCATGGAAGTCAATATCTCCAAAGGCAGAGTGCTCGATAGAGGGATTATGATGATGAGTGAAAATCCAATAGCCATCATATCAGCTAAAAAAAGATAATTGGAGATTAAAAAATGGATAACCATAAAAAATGGAAAATTAAATTTTCAATAATAATGGTAATAGCAATAATCATTATTTACGGATCAAATATACTGGTTTTAAAAGATCCTGAGCATGTTATTTCATATATTTGGACACATTTAGGTTTTATTCCAGTAGATATTCTAATTGTGGCATTTGTACTTGATGAAATAATATCTAAAAAAGAAAAAGAAGCAATGATGGAAAAATTAGATATGATTATGAGTACTTTCTTTTCTGAACTTGGAAATGATTTGATAAAACAATTGAGTTCTGTAAACAAACATAAAGCTGACACAAGCTATTTAGAAAGTATTAAAGATTGGACTGATAAAGACTATGAAAACAGATTAAAAGAGATTAAAAATGTTAAAATTGCATTTAAAGCGGATGTTGCTCCGGAAAACAGGGAACAATATTTAACTGATATGAGAAATTTACTTGTAAGCAAAAGAGATTTTATTGTAGGATTAATCAACAATCCAAACTTGCTTGAAAAAGAAGAATTCTCAGGATTATTGAATACCATTCTTCATTTAGATGAAGAATTAGAACACAGACCTGATTTAAGTAACATTAGTGATGTCGACTTCAACCATTTGAACGGAGATATGCAAAGAATTTACAATAAACTGGTCCATGAATGGATTTACTATCTAAAATATCTCAACAAACATTATCCATACATGATTGCTTTAATCATACGTACAAATCCATTTGATGAAAATGCAAGTGCTTATGTAAAGGAATGAAAAATGAAATCTAGTATTATTTTATGTGGAGGGCAAAGTAGAAGAATGGGTCAGGATAAAGGATCTATGATTATTAATGATAAACCCATGATTAAATACATACTTTCCACATTGAATAATGAAATAGATGAAGCCATAATCGTTTTAAACAATAGTGAAAGGATTGACAAATATAAGCAGTTTATTAATCCTCAAGATTATAGTTATGATATAAAGTTTGTTGAAGATAAAATAAAAAACAAGGGCCCAATTTCTGGAATTTTAACTGGTTTAGAAAATATAACAGATGACTATGCGATAGTATTTCCATGTGACAGCCCATATGTTACTAAAAATACTATTCAAACTCTTTTTAGTGAAATTGACAATACATCACAAGCCATTGTACCCTATCATGACAGCGAAAATAAAATAGAAACATCAGAACCACTCCATTCTATATACAACAAGAACATTATTCCAATAATTGCTGATTTAATCTCAAAAGACAGCCTTCACATAAAAGGAGTAATAGAAAAAATAGATACAAAATTTATCTTAATTGATAATAAAAAAATAGAAAAAAAAGAATTTAGAAATCTAAATCGCCCAAGAGACATTTAGAGATTTTCAATTAATTCTTTTGTTTTTGAAATTGCAATATTTACAGCAGTAAATATGTCATCTTTAGTTAATGGTTGTGCTCCACCTTTTTGCATAGCACAAATTCTACCTTCTTTGGTAACGCCAACATTTAAACGAGCGTTAGCAACATTTTCTTCAGATAAAGTTGGGTCTAAAACCATTTTTTCACCAATTTTAACAAAAGTACACATTGCTACTTCATTATTGATTGGTAAATCAAAAGTATTTTCTTCATCAATTACAACTTCATCGTCCACAACAGTTGCGGTTGGTAATTTTGTACTTTTAAGTGCAGCCATTACAGCAAGCTCTGCAGCATCAAAGAGGTTTCCACAATTATCAATTATGTGCAAATCAATGAATAACATCCATACATGTTTACCTTCTTCAACACAGAGTTTATCTAAATCAACTAATTCACTTTCACGAATTCCTCTATCTACAACACGTGCAAGTTCAATTGAATCATCACCAGGTGGTCCTGGTTCAAAAGTAGGATCAGCCATTGGTAACATTTCACAATTAGTCATTAATACTCCTAAATCAGGAGTGTCTGGAAATGGACTACCAAGTTGTGGTTTGATACCAACAATAACTTGAGTTCCACCCAATTTTACTCTTGCAGAACCTTCAGCTTTAGAAATAACATTAGTTTCAATAGAGATGTCCCTATATTCATCAAGTGCCCTACCATCTTCTCTTTTATCATTGATGATAAGGTTTGTAATACTTTCTCTTGTAATTTCTGGTACTATATTCACCATATTAAACACCTATTCTGTAGAGTATTTCCTCATTAATGCTTCTTTTTGAAGCTCACTTACTTTCATACATCCTTCCATAGCTAAATCAATAGCTTTTTGGAATTCTTCTTCAGTTAAATCCCCATCACTTTGGAGTAAAGTAATTTCACCAGTTCTTGGCATTATAGCAATAGGAACATCAGCTTGGCCTTCTTTATCTTCTACTTCAGATAAATCTAAAACAACTTCATCATTAACTTTACCTGCAGCGCAACCAACGACAATATCCTTCATTGGAACACCTGCATCAACTAATGCAACAGAAGCAGCTGTGATTCCAGCACAACGGGTTCCTCCTTCAGCCTCAATTACTTCAATATAAACATCAACCATTGAACGTGGGTAATTTTCCAACATTAAAGCAGGTCTTAATGCATCAGCAGTAATTTTTGAAATTTCTGAAGACCTTCTATCAGGACCAGGTCTTTTTCTGTCACCAACTGAAAATGGAGCCATGTTATACCTGCATCTAATTACTCCAGTATTAGGTTCTAATAACCTTCTAATATAAGATTCTCTTGGCCCATATACAGCAACTAAAATTTTATTTCCACCCACTTCAAGGTAAGCGGATCCATCAGCACGTTCAAGAACGCCTGCTTCAATTTTTATAGGACGTAATTCATCAAATTTCCTACCATCCTCTCTAATCATATCAGACATATTAATCAACCTCATTAATCTTGAAATTATCGATTATTCAATATAAATGAATTATTTGAGTTATCACTAAAGGATATATTCTTATCTTTTTTATTCTGGTTTTTCTTTTTGAGTTCTTCAATAACTTCATAAAGATCAGGCTTAGATTCCGCATCTTTTTCTTCATTTTCCTCAGTTATTTCTTCTGCTTCATCTTCAACTTCATCTTTAATTTCAGTTTCGGCCTCATCTTCAACTTCGGCTTCAGCTTCTGCCTGTTCTCTTTCTTCTTGCTCTAATTCTTCTTTGAAATTTTGAAGTTTAGGTTTTTCCAAAACAAATTCTTCCTCTGTTTCTTCAACAGGCAATTCGCCGTCAATAGCTAAATATAATTTATTTTTAACTTTATTAGTTAAACCAGAAGTATGGGCTTCAGCCTCAATCATATGGATAATCTCACGTGTAAGTTGTTCCATGTCTTCTTTACCTTTAACCCAAACAAGACCGTTTTGACCAACGACAATTTTACAATTGGTTTTGTCCTTAATCATGTTAATCATGGAACCTTTTTTACCTATTAATCTAGGCACTTTGGTTGGAGAAATATCTACAATTATACCTCCTCTAAACTTACCCATTCCACGACCTTTTAAACCTAATTTAGCTTTTTTAACTTCGTCTACATCTATTACTCTTAAAAATAGTACATCTCCGACATCGAAGACTTTATTGAGTTCTTTTTTATCCCTACCAAATACTTCAAAAGCAGGTAAAATTCCAGAATATGGAGAATTAATGTCTACATCCCACATTGAGAACCTGACATCATTAATCTTACCGATTACAACATCTCCTTTTTTAGGAACATATTTACTTTTGAGAGGGATTACTCGAATTTTCTTATTTCTTAGAGAAACTAATCCCATTAAAGAAGAACAAATTTTACCATCTTCTTTAAAGGTTCCTCTTCCTGGATAGCATTCATCATCAGCTAATACTTGACCAGGAATTACCAAATCTTTATTTTCCACATATATCATAAATATCCCACTCTATGAAAATGAATATTATTATTTAATAGTTTTTGTCTCTGCTTCACCACCAGAAATCTCAGCCATCTTAGCAGCAAAAGAATTCTGAAGACCCCCAGGCATTTCAACAATACCAATCCAGGATCCATCTTGTTGCCATTCTTCATTGATAATTTGACCAAATCCGTGAATGACAGAATATGCACCGCCTGCAGCAGACCCAGGTAAACGAACAGCTACTTTAGCTTTTTCAAATTTTATTGGAATTAAAGGTTTAATGGCTTTAAGTGCCGTTTGAACTTGTTGATCGACTGAAATAAAAGGATCAAATCTAACTTTAGCCTCATCACATGCATTTTCAATTCTTTGAACAGGATGAGGAAGACCATTTTGTGGATTAATAGCTTCTTTAGCTATTTTATTGATGACTGATTTCCTTTTATCTGCCTGCATTTGCCTTTTTTGTTCTGCAGTTAATTGAACGGTTCCTTTTTCAAGGATAATTTTTGAAACTTCTATAGGGTCTGTGGTTTCAAATATTTTATTCATCGCTTCGTCAGAAGCTTTATCTCCTTTTTTGGAGTCTTTGAAAATTTCTTCAACAGCTAAAAGATCTTCAATGGCAACGTCCTGCCCATCAGGATTTCTAAATTCTGCTGCCAAATCAGGGTCAACCAATATTTCAAAATGTTCACCGCTGTATTCATATTTAGCTATTATTGCTTCATCTACATTTACCATTGAAACATTCCCTAACCAATTTATAATCTAATAATTATTCTTCATCTTCTTCATCGTCTTCTACTTCTTCACTTTCTTCTTCCTCTTCTTCAACAAGAACATTCTCAATATAAGAAGTTACATCATCTTTAGAAAGTTTTACATATTCACCATCTTCTTTTCTAATTATGGCTATTTCAACATTATCAGAAGTAGTATCATGTTCAGTAGCTTCATTGATTGCTGTTAAAGCTAAAGCTATAGCATCATCAATAGATAGGTCATCTTTATATTGTTCTTCGAAAATATCCATTGCAGCAGATCTTCCTGAACCGATTGCGGTTGCTTTATATTGAATTAATGCACCACTAGGATCTGTTTCGAATAATTTGCATTCATCATTATATACACCACCAATAATTAAAGCGGAACCAAATGGCCTTACTCCACCATTCTGAGTATATAACTGTAACATGTCACATAATTTTTTAGCTAAACTATCTACCCTAATAGGTTCACTATAGGTAATTTTATTGATTTGAGCTTCCACTCTTGCTCTTTCAACTAATGCTCTTGCATCTGCTACAAGACCAGAAGTGGCTGCACCAATATGGTCATCTATTTTGAATAATTTTTCAATAGATGATGATTCCACTAAAGTAGAAGTAGTTCTTTTATCTACTGCTAAAACAATACCTTCTGGGCATTTTACACCGATTGAGGTGGTACCTCTTTTAACAGCTTCTCTTGCATATTCAACTTGGAAAAGTCTTCCATCTGGGCTAAATACAGTAATTGCCCTATCATATCCAGCATTTTGTAAAGGTTGCATAATAATACCTCACATCTTTATAAATTTATAAACATTAAATAATTCAACTACTAAAAAAATACAAAATTAAAACCAAATCTCCATGAAAAGGTACTTTTAATTTTAATCATGAAATATAATTAAAATATTTTTTCTTTTTTCCATAAATCCAATTGATATTTATATATTTAATATATTAATAAATGTTTCTATTTTAAAATAACAAAAAGTAATTAAATGAATTTTGAACATCCATC
>JAILDN010000099.1 GCA_024689425.1 Methanobrevibacter sp. | reverse complement strand
TATATTAATAGTCACATAATATTTACCATTATTAAATGAAGTTGATATAAGGAGTATTAAGATATGAAAACTAGGGCAGGATTTATCTGTTTAGCATTATTATTGTTTTGCTTATCCTTGGCTTGTGTTAGTGCTAGTGATAATGTAACTGGCGATGCATTAGTTAATAATCCAAATTCTAGTTTAAACCCTGAAAATATTACAATTAATCATTATTATACTCCTGAAAATGTAACCAAGAATCAATTGGTTACTATAGTCGCAAATGTTACCAATAAAGGACAAATGGATTATCATAATTTGACTTTATATTATAACTTACCGCAGGGCATAGAACCTATCATTTGGCCAAGTGAGTATGTTAATGGTACATGGACAATCGATTCTCTTTATGTTGGTGAATCTTATTCATTGATGATTGTTGGATTGATTAAAGTTTCAAATACTACTCTCACAACCACTTTATCTGACGAAAACGAAACATTAAGTACTCTTAATATTATAGTATTTCCGTCTGCAGATTTGGCTATTAGGCAAGAAAGAATCCTGGTAGATGGGTTATGGCATTGGTTTATTCGTGTTGATAATAATGGGCCTGATGATGGGGTAAATACAACAGTATATTATTTGCCTGAGTATTTAGCTTATGAAACGGTTGTAGGTGAAGTTGTAGGTAGTCAATGGTATGTTGGAACCCTTAAAAGTGGGGAATATGCTTCTTTAATGTTGGTTTGTGAGCCTTTGGATAAATATTCATTTAATATTTTGGTATTGAGTGATATCTTTGATCCGAACATGGCTAACAACAATGTTTCAGGTTCAAGTTCTGATAATCCTGGCAATAATACTCCGGTTAAAGTAGTTGATAGAAATGCTACGGGTAATCCGATAGCCTTATTGCTATTTGCTTTATTTATGATTCCATTAACCAAATTCAGAAGAGTTAGAAAATGAACTTCAAGAAAATCTTGTTTATTCTATTTATTATATTTTTAAGTCTGGAGGTTTCTTTTGCAGCTTCCGGCGATAATAAATTGTTTAAGGATAATTTATTCAATCAAATTACTGATTTGCCCAAAAATCTATTTAATGGCTTTTCATTTGATTTTTTAAGTTCTATTGGGAATTTTTCTTTTAAGGGTTTGACTGATAACCTGCATGCGGATAATTCTTCATTTGTTAAAAAACACACAAGGTATTCATTTAACTCCAGCGATTTGGTTAAAAAGTATAATTCCACTGGTCACTACTCTGTTCAGCTATTGGCTGACGGAAAACCTGTGGGTGCTGGTGAGAAAGTTCTTTTGAGAATCAATGGTATGGAGTATGTGAGAACTACCGATGCCAATGGTGTTGCACATTTAAATATTAATCTAAAACCGGGTAACTACATAGTCTTTTGTGAGTATAAAACCTTTAAAACATATAATAACATCAGGGTTATCTAGATTAAGCAATTTCAAAATTTCAACTTTATTTTATTCTTTTTTTATTTTTTAGTATTATTCGATTATTCTGATAGTTTAATGTTCAATTCTAATAATTATGGCTTGTTTTTTCAATTAAATTGCAACATCTTTTAGGTTAAAAATTTATATTTTAGAATAATAAAGTAATAAGTGTAGGGGCTTTCCAATTATGTATAGTGAAATTAACAAGATAAAATCCGATGAGATAGAAATTGACTGCCAGGGGATATACGATGCAATAATTGCCTGTCAAAGGGAGTTCGATAATAATCTTGTTTTTGAAAAAACGATAAAAGAAACACTATCATCAATTGAAGAGCTGTTATACACCGTGAATGAAATTGAATTGTTTGGAGATATGGTTGAGTTAATATATCGCTTTAAATATTTTAATAGGGAATTGGAAAGTCAAATGAAATTTGTCGATGATATGAGAATGAACAAATCCAAAAATTTGGCTTATATAATAAGTGAAATGGCTAAATTCAAAGTCATAATCTAAAACATATATGTAAGTAAAGACATATTAAATTAATATAAGGAGTTTTCCACATGTTTGATAAAATATTATTACCTACCGATGGATCTGAATTTTCCGAACACGAGGTTGAAAGGGCAATTAAGGCACTCTCTGATGATGGTGAAATCATCATATTATCTGTTGCAGCTAAATTGGAAGCAACAACGCCATTTCAAAGCAAGAAGAATATTGCTCGCATGAACAAAGGCTTTTTGGAAGAGGCTCATGCAAATGTCAATCGTATGGCCAGACGCTTTGATAAACATGTTAAGGTAAAAAGGATGGTTGTAACTGGAATACCTTCAGAAACTATCGTTGAGGTAGCTGAAAAAGAAGATGTTGACTTGATTATTATAGCGGCATCAGGTAAATCCGGCCTGCAAAGATTCTTTATTGGAAGTGTGGCCGAAAAAGTATTGAAAAGTACGGAAAGGGATGTTTTATTGATTCACAACTGAATCAAATTTACTTATTTTTATGACAGTTTCAGGATTTTTGAATGTAACTCGCCTTGAAGATGGCCAATGGGAATATGCCTATGGTGATAAGGTTCACCGAGACTATTCCTTGAAGAATCTGGAGTTCATCGTTAGAATGCATGGATTGAAATGGGGAGTTCTTGATGATGAGTTGGCGGCCAAGTCCCTAAAAGAGGATGAACTTGTAAATACTGGCTTTTTGAACGTATATATTTCAAATGATAGATGGTGCTATCGAGGAAGTGATTTGAAATCCAGGGATTTGTTGATTTTGAAAAAAAGGGTTTTAGAAAATAAGTTGGAGTGGAAAATAACTGATAATGCTTTGGCACAAAAATCCTTAGACAAAAACTCTTCCAATTTCAACAAAGGAAAACTTAAATTTAGGGATGCAGAACATTAAAATTACTTGAAAAAATTAAGAATCCTTTTAGAATATTGCATGCTGATTTTGATGTTGGAGGATTAACTTTTTTTGAAGTAGATATTCTTATACTGATGTGATTTATCATAATCTTTTTTTTAAACTTCTTACAATATTAATAAATATTGGAGGTTTTTTTTATGGAGAGTAACATATCAAATGAATTGGGTTTAAAATTCCCTCCGATTGTACTTCTAAAGTCAGATGAAAAGCCAGAAAATGCACGTGGCCCTAAACCTGGCAGAGGGGGTTGTGTAATGAGTTTTGTTGCATTAACAATTGCTAAAAGAATCACAACTTATTTTGGTAGGGAAAACATAACCTGCGGAGGTATTTCCTCAGGATTTGGATGGGGTTCTGGCCTTCCAAGTGATGATGCAGTTGATTTTCAAGCAACTTTCCTTTCACAGGGTATTGATTCGGCACCGGATAAAGAGGCTTATCAGAATAAATTGGATAATATGCCTCGTGTAAGTGAAATGTTTAGGGAAGGGGAGAGAATTTTCTGTGATTTTGAAACTGCAAAAGCAAACATAAAAAATAGGCCAATATATGATGAAGGAGAATATGTAATATTTAAGGGAATTGAAGAGTTAAAAGAAGATGAAATTCCTAAATCAGTAATTTTCACATTAAATCCGTTAGAACTAACAATATTGATTCAGTTAAATACGTCATTTAGAACAAAAGACACGTATTTACAGACACCTCAAGCTTCGTCATGCCAATCCATTGGTTGCTTTGTGTTCAAAGAAGATGAAAGTGATAATCCAAAACCTGTTTTAGGTCCTATCGATTTGGCTGGAAGGGCTAAAACAAGACATTTCATTCCAGATGAATATTTGACTTTATCAATGCCTTGGAAACTATACCTAAAATTGGAAGAACTTAGTAAAAACAGCGTAATTCAAACACATTTGTGGAAAAAATATTTGGAATAAATACAATTTTAGTAAATTATATTTTAGATAAAAAATATATATACCAATAATATTTAGGTGGTAAAACTATATGCAGAAAGTAATAAATGCGCATTGTCATATTTATCCAGAAAAAATAGCTTCTAAAGCAGTTAAAGGAATTAGGGATTTTTACGATTTAGACATGTCTTTAAATGGTAAAATCGATGGTTTGATAAATGATGGAAATAAAGTAGGTGTTGTTCATTATTTGGTCCATTCAGTTGCAACCACTCCTAAGCAGGTTAAATCGATAAATGAATTCATTAGTTCTGAAGTTAACAAACATCCAGATATTTTCACTGGTTTTGGAACATTACATCCAGACAGTGAGGATATTGAAGGTGATTTTAATCATTTGATTGAGCTTGGACTTAAAGGTGTTAAGCTGCATCCTGATTTTCAAAGATTTGCTTTAGATGAGGAACGTGCATTTAAAATGGGAGAAGTAATTAATGAAGGCAATGTTCCTGTATTAATTCACTGCGGCGATTCTAGATATAATTATTCGAATCCAAAACAATTGAAAGCATTTTTGGATGAATTCCCAGATATGACAGTTATAGGCGCTCACTTTGCAGGATGGAGCATGTGGGAAGAGGCAACCAGTAAACTTGCAGGAACTCCAAATCTCTATGTGGATTTAAGTTCTAGCTTGTATGCTCTTTCCAGTGATACTGCAAAAGAATTAATTTATGCATATGGTGTGGATAAAGTCTTATGGGGATCAGATTATCCGATGTGGGAATCAGAAAGTGAAATGCAATACTTTAATAAAATTGATTTGACTGATGAAGAAAGATCAATGATATTATATGATAATGCTGCAAAACTCTTAAAAATAGATTAAGTTGATTTATATGTGTACTGCAAGTAACTACATAACAAAAAACCATTATTTTGGACGTAACTTTGACTATGAAATTTCATACAATGAACGAGTAACAGTTACGCCTAGAAACTATAAATTCGAATTTAAATTGATAGATGACATTGAAAGTCATTATGCCATTATTGGTGTGGCTGCTGGAATTGACGTATATCCGCTTTATTATGATGCATGCAATGAAAAAGGATTATCAATAGCTGGACTTAATTTTAGTGGTAATGCAAAATATCTGGAAGCCAAAGATGGAATGATTAACATTACTCCTTTTGAATTAATTCCATATTTGTTGGGAACTGTAGATTCAGTAAAAGAAGCAAAAAAAGTACTTGAAGAAATTAATTTAGTCAATATTAATTTTTCAGAGGAATTGCCATTGTCTCCACTTCATTGGATGATTTCAGATGAAAAAGAAGCTATTGTTGTAGAACCTTTAGAAGATGGATTAAAAATATATGATAATCCTGTTGGAGTATTAACCAACAATCCTACTTTCGATAAACAGTTATCAAGTTTAAATAAATATATGGGATTATCCAATAAAAATCCTCAAAATAGTTTTTCAAAATCTTTTGATTTGGATGAATATTCAAGAGGAATGGGTGCTATTGGGCTTCCTGGCGATTTGTCATCTTCTTCCAGATTTGCAAAAGTAGCTTTCACAAGAGCAAATTCATATTCTGGCGATAGTGAAGAGGAAAGTGTTTCCCAATTTTTCCATATTTTGGGTTCTGTTGAACAGCAAAACGGCTGCACATTCATAACCGATCCGAATTTATATGAATATACTATCTACACATCATGTTATAATACAAATGATGCGATTCTATATTACAGAACTTACAATAACAGTCAAATAACTGCTGTTAAATTATTCAATGAGGATTTAGATGGTGATAAATTAGTTAATTATAAATTAGTTGATGAAGAACAAATATCATTCATTAATTAATTTTATTTATTATTATTACAAATTATAATAATAGGTGTTAAGAAATGGGTATTTTTCAACAATCTCCTGCTGAAAGAAAACTTCAGGAGTTAACCGGGGGTTCAACTTTAAGTGCAGAATTTAAGGCGTTGCTTAAAGCCAATAATATTGATTTAGTCACTGGTGAACACATTAAAAAGCAGTTAAAAGAAGAAATAAAACTTGATATTGTTAGTGCAGAGGGTTTAGAAACCAGAATTCGCTATTTAATTAAGAAACATGCAAATACAATGGTTGAAGAAACACCTGCAAAAACTAAAGTTAAAGATTTCACCACAGACAATTCTGCCTTAAAAGCTTATGGCCAAAAAATCAATGAGTTAAAAAACGAATATGATCATAAAGAGAAAAATGTTAAGGGATTAATTGAAAAGCGTTTTTTTCCTCCACAAATTACATATGATAAGTTCATGAACTCCGTTAAAAAATGTAATGAATTATTTAACAGCCAATATGAATCTGCCTCCAATATCATAAAGTTAGCAGCGCAGGATACTCCAAAGATTGATATGGAGTTGGAAAATAAAATCAGTTCGTTAGAATCTATTATTAAATACATTGATGATTTAACAAACGAATTATTGATTAATATGAATTCCGGATCAAATAATGATATTAAAAATTTATATGAGGATATGGAAGATTTAATCGATTCAGTCAAGGACTATGATTAGTAACAACTTAAATACAAAAGTTTAAAAAGTCAATAGTAATATATCTATAAATATCAATTTCTTAATATTAACAATTCAAGGTGAGGAAAAATGGCCGAATTTTCACTAAATGTTGATGAAATAACAAATGAAGTAGAGGATACTCTTAAAGAAGAAGAAAAAAAATTAGAAAATTCAAATTTAAAGAATCAAGCTGAAAGCAATGCCGTTGCAATATTTAATGCTGATTTAAACAATCCATCCGAAAGAGACCGTATTGTTAAACCTTTAGAAGATTTCGGTGTAGATGACATGACTCGCTCAGCATCAAAAAATGAAATGTTAAGCACTCGCTTTGTTGACTTATCAAAAAGTGGAAAAGATGCTGATAATATTGGGAATAAGTTGTCTGAATTGAATATTCAAATGAAAGATTTAGACCCAGGTAAAGTTGATTTTGCTAAAAAGGGAGTTTTAGGAGATCTTTTTAATCCTGTAAGAAAATACTTTGCTAAATATCAAAAAGCAGAAACTGCTATTTCAGATATTATCGAATCTCTCGATCACAGCAGTAAAGTTCTTCAAAATGATAACACAACTCTTATTGCTGAAGAAAACTCTTTAAGGGAAGTTACAAATAAACTCCTAGCAGACATTGAATTAGGTAAAAAAATGGATGAATCCATTGAAGCTCAAATTCAACAGGCTGAAATTGATGGAGTAGAACAAGATAAAATTGAATTTGTCCGTGAAGAAATTCTTTTCCCATTAAGGCAAAGAATAATGGATATGCAACAAATGATTGTAATTAACCAGCAAGGCATAGTTTCTTTAAATGTCATTAGAAGAAACAATAAGGAACTCATCCGTGGAGTAAGCCGTGCTAAAAATGTTACTGTAACCGCCCTTAGAACCGGTGTAATGGTTGCAAGCGCATTATATGACCAAAAAATAGTGATGGATAAAATCAACATCTTAAATGAAACTACGGGCAATATCATAGAATCCACTTCACACATGCTTCGTGAACAAGGTAGTGCAATTCAAAAGCAAAGTGCTGAAACTATGATTTCACCAGAGATATTAAAAAATTCATTTGCGGAAGCCATGGCTGCAATTGAAGAGGTTAGTGCATATAAAGAACAAGCGCTTCCTAAGATGAAAGAAAGCATTATCATGTTCAGTGATATGGCTAATGAAGGTCAAAAAGTTGTTGATAAAATAGAAACGGGAAATAATGATTTGTTAAATTAATCATTCCCCTTTTTTTCTTATTTTTTTTACACATGCTTAATGCAGGTATATTTTGAAATTTCAGAGTTAATTGTGCATAAATCATCAATATTTAAATCATGCACATCATCATGGCCTGTGATTCTTGCAAATGTTTTTAACTCTTCAGTTGACACTTTTAAGTAGTTTTCAACTCTTTTTGCTGCAACATCTATCTTTAATCTTTTTCTTAGCTCTTCATCTTGAGTTGCAACACCGACAGGACAATCCCCTGTATGGCATATTTTATATTGCTGGCAAGCGCAGGCTATCAATGCTCCGGTACCAACTGCAATTGCATCAGCGCCCATAGCCAATGCTTTTGCAAAATCGGATGATACTCTTAACCCTCCTGTAATGCATAGTGAAATATCACTTTCATTTTCATCTAAAAATTTGCGGGCGCGGCTTAATGCATATATTGTCGGCACGGATGTTGAATCTCTCACTAATTTTGGACTTGCACCGGTTGATCCGCCCCTTCCATCAATAGTTATGAAATCCGGTTCGGCATATAATGCATAAGTCAAATCATCTTCTATTCTGCCTGCTGCCAATTTCAGGCCTATAGGTCTTCCATCAGATCTTTTTCTTAAATCATCGACCAATTCCTTTAAATCTTCTTTTGAATTAATCTCTGGAATTGTAGCTGGTGAGTGTATATCCTCTCCCAATGCTTTTCCTCTTATTTCTGCGATTTCAGAGGTTACCTTTTCACCTTGCAATTGTCCGCCAAGTCCCGGTTTGGTTCCTTGACCTATTTTAATGTCGATGGCATCCACATTTTTTAGGTTTTCATCACTAACGGAATACTTATTTGGTACATATTCAAAGATGTATTTATAGGAATTTTTTATTTCATCAGGCAATATTCCTCCTTCTCCACTGCATTGGGCTGTTTTAATGGCTGCACTTCCTTTTGCAAGTGAAATTTTTGTTTCTCTGGATAGGGCTCCAAAGGACATGTGGGTAATGAATATCGGAGAATCAATAATCAATGGTTTTTTGGCATTTTTTCCTATTATTGTTTTTGTGTTCACGTCAATATCGGATTCTAGGGGCTGTGGATTTAACTGACATCCTAAAATTAGTATATCGTCCCAATTTGGCATCGGATAATCTGTATACATTGCTGATACTACAGAATCGCCGGTTATGGCCATTTCATGAATCATGTCCATTTGTCTTATGTTTTTGTCACTTTTAGCATATTCTGAAGGGTAGGATAAGTCAGAATCTATAATTGCATTTTCTTGATTTTCAACACCTTCTACTTCAACAAAATTACTGAGGGCCTGTTTACATATTGGACATTTTTCTAAATCATTTAGCAAAACGCCAGTTGCTTCTTCATTGTGGATATGTCCACAAATAATACACTTGTATATCATGTTATCCTCCATTGTCTTTTTTTTGAATGGTTACTAATAATAGACATTACTATTATTTAAAGTTTTTTGACTATTGAAAAGGTACTTTTATATTAATTTCACGCTAAATTATTTTCAATAGTATATGAATAAGCTATTAAATTATCAACGATATCATTAATTTAAAACTTCTTTTTAATACAATACCTAAATTGATATTTTTATATGTAGATGAAACAATTAAATAGGCACAATTTTAAAAATATTACTATGTTTCGAGAGATGAGAAGAAAAAAACAGGAACTTACAGAAGAAGAGTGCATTGACATATTGATTAATGAACCTCGAGGTGTTTTAGCGCTTGCAGGGGATGATGATTACCCATATGCAGTTCCAATGAGCCATGTATTTGTCGATGGAAAAATCTACTTTCATGGGGCAAAAGAGGGACATAAGGTTGATGCGATTAAAAAAAATTCCAAAGTGTCCTACTGTGTACTTGATAAGGGCATTAAAAAAGAAGGCGAGTGGTGGTATACCTTCAGAAGTGTTATTGTCTTTGGTATGATAAAAACAATAACTGATGAGGATGAAAAAATTGATAAATTAACCCATCTGGGAAATAAGTTCTTCCCAACACCAAAAGATACGGAAGACGAAATTAATAGACTTTTAAAACAGACTGAAGTTTTTGAAATTGCAATAGAACATATTAGCGGTAAGACAGTAAAAGAAAAATAATTATTTAATTAAAAACAAAAAGAGTTTTATGATGGGAAATAATTGGGATAATCTTTTAAAGGATGAGTTTGAAAAGGACTATTTTAAGAAAATAAATGAATTTATTGATGTGGAATACAAAACCAAGACTATTTATCCTCCCTATGAAGAAATCTATAATGCCTTTAAATTAACGCCGCCTGAAAATGTTAAAGTAGTTATATTGGGTCAAGATCCTTATCACGAAGAAGGTCAGGCTCATGGGCTTGCTTTTTCAACGCCTGATGGTAGACCAATCCCAAGATCTCTTAAAAATATTTTTAAAGAGATTTCTGAGGAATATGATTATCCGATTCCGGATTCCGGTTGCCTTGAAAACTGGGCAAGACAGGGAGTATTCTTATTGAATACTGTTCTAACCGTTCAGGAGGGTAATGCTAATTCCCACAGCAAATGCGGATGGCAAATCTTTACAAATAAGGTCATTGAAATATTGAATTTACAAAATCAGCCTATCGTATTTTTATTGTGGGGAAAGCAGGCAGAAAAGAAAAAAGAATTGATAACAAATCCCAATCATTTAGTTTTAATAACTTCACATCCTTCTCCTTTCTCTGCAAGAAGAGGATTTTTCGGCTCTAATCATTTTAAACTAGCTAATGAGTTTTTAAAAGACAATAATATTAATGAAATTAACTGGAAATTATGAATATGTCACTTTAAATATCTTATAAATGCCCTCATGATATATCTCTTTAAATGTAACATTTTCATTTGAAAATTGGGATAAGTTATTTGGAGTTGCGACATATGTTATGTTAAATTTTTCAAAATCATTTACATTAAGATATAAGTGAATTACATCCGGATTCGCCAGAATTAATTTTGATGATGAACTATTTATTATTATTGTAGCTATATGGGCATAACGATTATATACTTCGTAAGAGTTGTTTTTAGGATCAATAGGCTTCCATTTTTCTAAAGTAGGGTATGTATGTATGGAATTAATTATTTTAGCTCCTGCTGGAAGCAACATATCAGGAAGCATGCCATCAACTAACCATATGCTGTTTGGATTTTCATTAACTAAATGTTGAACTTCTTGTATATAATTGGATTTTAATACAACATCCGTTCCATTATCAACTGGATTAACCAAAGCCCCTGCCGTAAATAGCAGGACAATACAAGAAATTAAAAATATTGTTTTGCCTTTATCTGAGTAAGATAAGAAAATTACAGAGAATATGGTTGAATAAATAATAAATAATAATATAATTAGTCCGATTGAATAATATGATTCAAAAGTTGGAATTGAAAGATAAACAAGTATGAATGCTATTGCTGTTGCGAATATAATAAATAGTTTTTTATTTTTTAATTCTTTTAAATCAGCAATGGACCGAATTAACATTAAGCATCCTATGAAAGCCATCACTATAAATAATCTTGTGGTTTTAATATGATTTCTCAAGGTTAATGTAATTATCATGTCTGGAAGCGGAATCAAATAAAAAATTACTAGAATAATATACAATGCCAATAAACCCATTAATAATTTATCTTTTGTTCTTTGATAAAATAAAACAATTAAAGTTAATATTATTGGGATTGGGAAGAAATCAATAAATGAAGATGCTTCAACAACATTTGGCAATATCCCTTCAGGGTTTATTGCAAAAAATATTGATGGAATGTAATATGTGAATGCAGCTAATTTTCCATCACCATTAAAGATTTCTCCACCAGGATATGTGGTGTTAAAAATTAGTTTAATTGTTTCTAAAGAATTGGATAATATATGGGCCATAATTATTGAAAATATTGCTAGGGAAATGATTGTAATAATTAAATCTTTTCTATTATACTTAAAATTGGATTTATTTTTTAAAAATATCCAAAATGCAAGTAAAATAAATACATAAGCAAAAGGAATTTGCCATGATGGATAAAATACCAGTATGAATGTTCCTGCACAAATCATTAAACCTAAGGCTATAATAAACCGTTTTTTATAATCATCCATATTCATATAATAGTTAATTAAAATGATGGCGAGCTGTCCGAAGATTAACATTTCAACAAGTCCATTTATGGCAAACCACCACTGTAACACTGGTGAAAATGTTATTAACATTGAATATGCAAGAGATAATTTTTTATTATTGTCTGTAATCAACATTCCAAATTCAAATGAAATTAAAAATAAAAATATTAACCGTGCCATCCAAAAAAATGATAAACCCTGTCCTTGATTTAAAAATAGATAACCAATTAAAAATGGTCTGAATAGCATTCCAATATCTAAAACAGGTTGTCCATAAATAATAAACATATCAGTAGTACATGCCCTTACAATTTCTGAAAAGTAAGAAAAATTATTTGGATATTGTGAAAAAGCAAGCATTGTATTTACATTATATTCATCACCTCTTATGTATCGAGAAATACCAAATAAAGTATTATGATCAAGATTAAAAATGTTTAATTCACCAATTGAAGAGCCATGAATTTGAAATACAACAGCTATTGCTATTAAAATAAAAGATATGAGTAATCTGTACTTATAAATAAAATCAAATACTAAAGTTCTTTTCTCATTATCAAATAAAATATAGTAAACAATTAGAAATATAACTAAAAATACTAAAAATTCTTTTAATGAAAATAATTTAATAAAATTGAATGTATCAATTCCTTCAAAAATATAAGAATTTTCAACTAAAGTAAT
>JAILDN010000002.1 GCA_024689425.1 Methanobrevibacter sp. | reverse complement strand
ATTAACTAATAATATGTATAATTCTATATAATTTGTTTATATAACTAGTTTATGATTGAAAACAGAATTTCTTTAAAAATAATAACTAAAATTGAAAAATTTAGCTTAAATATTAACCTATAATTTAATTTATGCATTTATAATTTCAACATAAAGAAAAGTAATACTATGCATTGAATTTTTGAAAAAATTTATTATACCTTAAGTTGAATATTATAATTGTCAAGATATAAATAAAAGGAGATTTTACATTGTGGGATACAACTAAAGATTATAGAATTTTAGTAGCAAACAAAGCAAGAGAGAATTATTTAAATCTTATTCCTACAGCATCATTTAGAGGAAATTGGAATAAAAAACTTGCAATAGAAACTGGAAAATTAATGAATAGTGATTTTCAATCATTAATTTATTCTTATCTCGAAGGGGATGACCTTGTTAACTCACCTGACGTAGCTAACCTAACTGAAAAAGCTGAAACAATTGTTGAATGCTTAGGAGGTGAAGGCTGGAATAAAGCCTTTTTAAATGCAGCCCCTAAAGAAGACCGTGAAAAAACGGCAGAAAATATTGCAAAAGTAAGATTTTTCATTGATACAATCTTAGGGCTTAAAGACCGCTTAGCACTCGGACCAATAAACGATCCCATTATGGGTGTCGATATTAAAGTTGGAGAAATAATGAGTGTTACAAAACATCCTAAAGCTGATTCATTGATGATTTGTAATGTTAACTTAGGTAAACGTGCAATCACTGTTGTTACTAATGATTTGAATGTTAAAGAAGGAAACCGCGTAGGCGTGTCATTATTACCTCCCCAAACTTTCATGGATACCGTCAGCGAAGGGATGTTTTTAGGAATGGGCGAAGGCATCTTAAAAGATGTTGGTGGAGAATTAGGAGAAATGCCAAAGGGAATTCCTATGGAATCATTAAATGAGACCCGTAATTTAGTTGAATCTTATCTATCTTAGATTCAACCCAATTAATTTTGTTTTTGTCATTTCTTCAACAGCATATTTAATTCCTTCTTTTCCACTACCACTATTTTTAAATCCGCCAAAAGGCATATTATCAGTCCTGAATGTGGATTGCTTATTCACAAATACTGTTCCTGCTTCAATTTCATTAGCACATCTCAAAGCGTTTCTATAGTTTTCTGTAAATATGCCTGCCTGAAGGCCATATTCAGTATCATTGGCTATTTGGATTGCTTCATCAATTGTTTTGACTTTAATTAACGGAGCTATCGGACCAAATGTCTCCCTAACAACCAAATCCATATCTGGAGTTACATTATCAACAACAGTAGCTTCGAAAAATGCTCCATCCCTTTTACCACCAATCAATATTTCTGCACCATCATCAACTGCATTGTTGACTGCCTCTTCAACTTGTTTTGCGGCTTTTTGACTGATTAATGTTCCGAGTTGCGTATCTTTTCTTGTTGGATCACCCATTTTAATTTTAGAAGTTTCTTCAACTAATTTTGCTTTAAACTCATTATAAATTCCTTCTTGGATGATAATTCTTTTAACGCCCATGCAAACTTGACCAGCATTTAAATATGCTCCATTAATAACTCCTTTTACTGCAGCATCCACATCAGCATCATCCAAAACAATCAATGGGTCATTTCCGCCAAGTTCCAATGTTACTTTTTTCATTCCTGCCCTTTGAGCAATCATTAAACCTGTTGTAACACTTCCCGTGAATGAGATTTTATCGACATCATCTGATGCGACTAATGCATCACCAACTTCTGAGCCATATCCAGTTATTGTATTAATGACACCTGCAGGAAATTCCTCATTTACAAGCTCTGCAAATTTCATTACTGTCAATGGTGCATCAGTAGGAGGTTTGATAATTACAGTATTTTTAGCAGCGATGGCTGGTGCGATTTTATGGATTGTTAAATTTAGCGGATAATTGAATGGAGTGATAGCTGCAACAACACCCAAAGGCAATTTTTGAGTGAATGCAAAGAACCCCTTTCCATTTAAACCAGCATCTAAAGGAACTGATTCACCGTAAATCCTTTTGGCTTCTTCAGCCGCAAGCTTTAAAGTTTCAATTGACCTATCCAACTCAACATAGGATTCACTGATGGGCTTGCCAACTTCCTCCGTTAACAATTGAGAAAATTCATCTTTATTCTCTTTTAATTTTTCACAAACGGCAAATAACTTATTTGAAATTTTAAAAGCAGACATTTCTTGCAGAGATTCTTTTGCATCATTGGCTGCTTTTATGACTTTATCAACATTATTTAAATGGGCAATTGGCACACTATCGATTACTTCACCAGTATAAGGATTAATAACATCTTCCCTATCCATATCACTTACATGTTCACCATTGATTAACATATCCATTTTATCACCTAATTTTAATTATTTATATCTTAAAATAAAAATATTAATATTATGCAAACAAACCGATTTGAAACATTTTTAGATGCAATTATTGCAATAATAATGACAGTTTTGATTTTAAAAATTAATCAACCTGCAGAACCGACATTATCTGCAATTTGGGATATGAGAATATCTTATTTAGCTTATTTAATTAGTTTTTTAATCTTGTTTAATATATGGTACAACAATCATATCATATTTCAAAAAATCGATAATATTGATAATGCGGTTGTGTGGATTTATGGGATAATGACTTTTGTAATAACATTAGTTCCTTATTTTACAATATGGGTTGCAAGAAATGTCGATTCAATAGCTGCAGAAACAATGTTTGGATTATTGTTTGTAACAACTAATATCTTGTTTATTTCATCAATTAAAGCCATTTATAGAAGCAATCCGTACAACTCTTTCCTACAGGAAACAGATAATATGATATATTACCAATTACCGCCATTAATAATAATTCTAATCGGATTTATTTTAACATATACAGTTTATAGGCCAGGTATTTACATTTCCTGTTTAATCGCAGTAATCCTGTGGATATTTATTGGATGGAGGAGTGAAAATGGAGACTGAAAGATTTGAAGCATTAATTGATGCGGTTCTTGCGATTATCTTAACAATTATCGTTTTAGAGATTCCAATGGCTTCAAATGGAAGCTGGGAAGCATTGTTTGAAATACGCCTAGAATTTATTATTTATGCACTAAGCTTTTTAGTCATCTTTAATTTCTGGAACTATAACAATAACCTATTCAGTATTGTGAATAAAGTTAACCATAAAGTCATTTGGTTAATGGGACTTGCGTTATTCCTAATGTCATTCTTACCCTATTTAACAACTTTTGTAGCCGAAAACTTCGATTCATTTATTCCGCATGCACTATATGGCCTAGACTTTTTAGCGACCGCGCTTGTTTCCATATCCATTGCAAATGCATTGAAAAAATCAGACAAAGGAAATATTGCACTTCAAGTCCTGTTAAGAAACCATTATCCATTATATTCAACCATAATCTGCATGGTGATTGGCTATATCATTGGATTTTTCATCTATCCTCCAGCGATTACAATCTGCTGTTTAATTTCAATTCCGGTGTTATGGTACATTTCAAGATGTCAATTTATGTAAAGAACTCTGAAATTTCATTCAATTTACCATTCAATTCATTTACTTCCTTTGATTTAACTTCACCGCCCAACTCATTAATGTAATTCCTATACATAAAAATGGCTAATAAAACAACGACAATAATGCCCCCAAACAGTAAAATAAATTCGGCAGAAGCTTGACCACTATCATAATTCATAATATCACCATTAATATTATAATAAATTAATTAATATAAGTTTTTTGTAGTTTTTAAGGTCAATTTAACCACTTAATATCAATATTACTTTGGAATGAAAAAATTGAACTAAAATATTTAATAATACAAAAATAAAAATATAATATGAATTTAATTGGTGAAAAGTTAATGACTAAAACGAGAATTGAATGGATAGATTTTGCGAGAATCATTGCTATCCTAACTGTTTTATATATACATGCGACAGATGGAGTTTATATCCTATCCTCCAATTCCATTGTGGACCATTCAATATATTCCCAGATTTTTAATTATGCATCACTATTTATCGGGCGTTTAGGTGTTCCTTTCTTTTTAATGATTACTGGTTATTTGTTGTTAGATCGAACATATGACGATTCAAAGACACAAAATTTTTGGATGGAAAACTGTAAAGATTTAATTATAATCACAATTATCTGGGTCGTAATTTATTTTGTTACTTTAGAATTTATAAACTCTGGAAACACTCTCATCAATCCAACAGAAACCGGAGCCCTATTTTTTTCACATATGTGGTACATGCCCATGATTATTGGAATGTATCTTTCAATGCCATTCGTAGCAAGTGCCTTTAAACAATTTGAAATAGACACTATTTACCAAGCAACAATTGTATTTTCAATTTTAGCATTTATAATTCCATTTATTTCTATTATTTTTGAGATGAATGGAATATCTGGCATGAATCTCCAATATAATTTAGGTTTTAGTGGCGGAGCATATGGAATCTACATTATTCTAGGATATCTGGTTAAAAAAGGTAAATTTAAAAAGATTTCTAAACATAACCTATTGGCATTATTCATAATCTCATTTGTAATCTGTGTTTTATTCCAATACTACGCATTTACAATAAAATATAACTTCTTATTATGGTATGAATTCCCGTTTGTAATGTTTGGATCATTGACATTATTTGAGTTATGTTCAAGAATGAAGAGTATTAGATTCAATAGCAGCATAAAAAAATTATCCAAATATTCCTTTGCGGTGTTTTTAATACATAACATATTCAGATTACCTTTACTCCCATTTATTGCGGCGTTACCATATTCAGAACCAGTCAAAACCATAATCCTTTGGATTTTATTGGTAATTTTAAGCTATGCCACTTCGGCCATAATCTATAAAATTCCTAAATTTGGAAAATATATTTTGTATATGGAATAATTATCCTATTATTTCATTTTTAATTTCTTTTAAGGCATTATTTGCCTCAGGAATGGGAAATAATGGATATATATGAAATAATCCTTCCCCTATAATTAATCTAACATCAACTTTATCATTTTTAAGAATTTCTGCATACTTTTTTACGTCTTTGCAAAATATTTCATTTCCCCCTACAAAAATAAGGGTTTTTGCAAGGCCTTTGCTATCTCCAAAAATAGGACTTACTCTAAAATCTTCAGTATCTAAGTCGCCTGCCCAAGATTTGCCGATTTCTTTAAGGCCAATCTCTCCTAAAATCGGATCATTTTTACTGTCATAAGGAGAGTTGCTCATTGAAATATCGACCCATGGCGAAAAGGTAATGATATGGTCCGGTTGGGCTAAATTAATAGTATTAATGTACTGTGCAAAGGATAGGACGAATCCTCCGCCTGCTGAGTCCCCCATCAATATGGTTTTTTTATGCATTGTGAGAACATTCTTGTATAGTTCCAAAATCATGTCAAAAGTTGCTGTTGCTTTACTTGAAGGAGCGAGCGGATAAACTGGTGCGAGCACATATGCATTTAATTTTCGTGACAGCAACAAACAATATAAATAATGTTGGTAATTAATTTCATTTACATAAGCTCCACCATGTACGTATAGAATAATGTTTTCACATTTTTCTTTATTGCCGAATGTGAAAACCTGCATGCCATTAAAATCAATACTTTTAAAAATACTTTTAACTGGTTTATATTCATTTTTTGATTTTTCATCTAAAAACTCATTTACTTTTTCTTGAGAATCCATATAATCAGGTTTTGTAAACCTTAAAATAGCTTCAGCAATTTTTGCAATAAATGATTTTTCTTCAGACATGACATTAAATCTATCATTTTTAAAATTTATAATTAATTGAATTAAAGAATATTTTATAATTTATTAAAAAAATCACTACATATAAATATAATTATGGATAAATTTTTAACAGTACTAATGATTTATTCAATAATCAGTGCGTTTTAAGATTGTTTGTAAAATATGAAACGTTTTTATTTAAATATCTTTCAAATGAGGGGGAAAAAATATATGAAATTAAAAAAACCTATTCTAATATTATTAATATTTTTAATGTTATTCCTCTGCATTAGCTCTGTCAGTGCTTTAGAAAATCAGACAGACGATTCAGGAGGAAATGGAAAAATTAGTATTAGTGAAAATCCAGAAAATCAGACAGACGATTCAGGAGGAAATGGAAAAATTGGCATTAGTGAAAGTCCAAAAATATCAAATGCCAGTAATGGTACTTATACGGATTTGGCTGCAAGAATAGCTGATGCCATTGCAAATAACGGCAGTGTACTATACTTACCTTATAACTTTGCTTATAATGAGGAAACCGATTATAAATACAATCACTATGTTTATCCGAATTACCCTTATTATGGCATACTAATCAATGAAACATTAACAATCAACGGTAATAATCACACCATAAGCGGTAGTAATGTAGCAAGAATTTTCACTATTAATGCTACAGACGGAGTAGTAACATTAAATAACATCACATTTGCAGATTCCGCTGGTGCAATTAATAGTGAAACTGATTTAAGTGTTAATGATTGTACTTTCATTAATAATGCTGAAAAATATCAGATTGGTAGTTGGGGTGCAATCAATGGTTGTGGCGGTGACATTACAGTAACCAACAGCACATTTGTAAACAATTCTGCAATAAAAGGTGGTGCAATCCATGTTATGCAAACAGACATCACTACAATAACCGGTTCTGTGTTCACTAACAATACTGCTACCGGAATGATTGATGGCCCTAATGCTTGTGGTGGTGCTATCTATGCTAATGGTGGCCTTAAACTCAATATTGACAATTGTACATTCACTAACAATACTGCTATCGTCGGAGATGACACAAGTTGGGGTGGTGCCATAGATGCATTTTACGAAACTGTTATAAGTAATTCCAAATTCAATAACAATAGTGCGGGTTTTGGTGGTGCACTGGATGTTGTAGGGAATTCTGCAAATCCTGATACTATAGTGATATCTAACAACACTTTCACCAATAACATTGCTCTCGAGTATGGGGGAGCCATTCATAATCTTGAAGAAAATATGACTATCCAATCCTGTATCTTCGATGGCAATAAGGCACATAAGGTCGGCACTATTTTTAACAACGAGAGAAGCCTATTATATTTATCCAATAACACCATATCATCCACTAAAGCCGAAATTTACAATGAAGGAGATATCACTTCCACAAGTTATGTAACTGTTTTAGAAAATAAAACTGTCAAAGCCGAATATGGTCAAACTGCAACATTGAATGCAACTCACATAGATGACAATGGTAACTTAATCTATGATACTAACCTTGATTTCACAGTTTATGGTGTGGATGACCCTATTCCATCCATTTATGCTGACGGCATATACACTGCTACATACAGAGTGGATAAAATTGAAGAAAAAATTGTATCAGTTAACTTAGGTTATGTAACTATATATGAGGGTTTACTCAATATTAGTCCATCAAATGCTACCACAGTTATTTTCGCCCCGAACTTGACCAAATACTATAAAGGTTCTGAAAGGTTTACTGCAACAGTTACTGACGGCAAAGGCCAAGCAACTCCAAATAAGACTGTAAACATTACCCTTAATGGAGTGACATACTCCAGGACCACTGGCGAGGACGGTACTGTTAAACTAAACATTAATCTAAACAGTGGCGAGTATCCTGTCATTGTTGCTGCTGATGATGTGACTGTCAACTCCACCATAACTGTCGAGGCAACTATAGGTGCAATGAATTTAGTTAAAGTATATGGGGATGATAACACATTTAATGTACAATTCAGTGATGCAAATGGCAACGACTTAGAGACAACTACAGTTTTCTTTAATGTTAATGGAGTTATTTATAATCGTACAACTGGTTTTGAGGGTGATGTTGAAATGGACATTAATTTGAATCCTGGCGAGTACATTATAACTTCTATCAATCCAGTTACCGGTGAGAAGAAATCCAATACCATTAAAGTGATTTCAACAATTGAGTCCAGTGATTTGACCAAGTATTACAAGAATGATTCTCAATTTGTTGTTCGCTTACTTAATGAGGATGGATCATATGCCCTTGAAGGCCAAGAAGTGAAATTCAACATCAACGGCATATTCTACACCAGAACAACAAATGCAACTGGCCACGCTAAGTTGAATATTAATTTGGATCAAGGAAATTACATCGTAACTACATATTATAAGAACTGCAGCCAAGGCAATAACATTGAGGTCTTGCCGATTTTAGGTGCGGATGATTTGGCTATGAAATATATGGACGGATCCCAGTTCAAAGCCAAATTGGTCGATGGCCAAGGCAATCCTTATCCAAATCAAAACGTTACATTCAACATTAACGGAGTGCTCTACAACAGAACAACCAATAGTGCTGGTGTAGCTAAATTAAACATTAGGTTAATGCCCGGTGAATACATTATAACATCAAGTTATAATGGTTCCAATATTGCGAATAAAATTACAGTAAAATCTTAAGGGGTTAAATAAACCCCCATTACTTATTTTTTTAAAAAATAATGCAGTAAAAAGACAAACACCTCCTAAATCTACCACATGTATCCATCAAATATAAAAAAGATTTCAAAACCCTCCAGTAAACATTGACACACCAAAATTTGAAATCAAATAGAATATCCCGTATGACACCACAACAATAGGAACGGAAAACTTAATGCCTTTCTTAAAGCTCCCATACATAATAACACTTATAATCAATCCAATTAAAATAGAATGGATTATTAGATAGAACTGGCCCGCAACAGGGGCAGTCAAAACCAAATCACTAACCTGACCAAAGCTTTCCATGAATTGCGAATAGACACTAACCATACCCAATGCAAAAGGCGTTGCAATAACTGCTGAAATAATTAAAAACATCACAGACATCATGACAGTAGATTTTCTTTCACGCTTGATGGCCAAAAGATCCCTCAAATCATTAGAGACATTCATTATTACATCAGCCATACTGGACCCACTTTTACGACCATCCAAAATAATGATAAAAATCCTTTCAAGTTCACGTGACTTTAAACGCTTACTCATTGCCTTCCACGCATCATCAAAGTTCCTTCCCATCCGAATCTCCAGGATTGTCCTGCGCATTTCATCGTATAAAGGCCCCTCCCCATATTTAGACATGTCTTCCATGGCATTTTCAAAACTGAGACCTACTTTCAGCATACTTGAAAGCTGCCTTAAGAAATCTGGTGCTGAATTTTCAATTTTTGTCTTATTTTGCTCTTGTTTAATTGAAACATATGTATAAAGAGCTGGAAAAACTAAAAATGGTGCAAATAATATGGACGATGGCAAATTCAGCGTGAAAAAGATTATTACTAGAATAATTTCAGTAACTATTAAAAAAATTACCAACCCCGCTAAAAACTCTGATGGATTGGTAAAAATTGAACCACTAAGTAAAAATTCCTCAAATTTAGACAAATATCTCTCAGGAATTTTATTTTCTATAAAATTTGATATTATTAAAATACTTTTGAATTTCATAGATTTATTATTGGTTTAATACTATATAAAACCCCAGTTATTAGTTAAATCAATTTTACTGAGTTTTTAGGATATTTCCTTGAAAAAAGAATTTTTAACTTAAAAAATGGGGAATTGAATGAATCAAAACTCAAAATCTTTTGTTATTTCCAATATATCTTCACTTTTCGTTAGTATATTTATAAATCTTTCATCCAAATCCGGACGATTATCATTTTGAAAAAAAAAATCTATTCACTGTTTCTTATTTTTAGAATATCTCATTCTAACAAGGTTAAAAGCAATAACAATAATTAATAAAGTAACTCTCCAATACCAAGCCACTGGAGCAAAAAGCAAACAATAAAGAAGGATTACACCTACAATCCCATGTGTAAGGAGGTTTTTCCAATCTGTTAAATATATTTTTAAACCATCAATTATTTTCATTTGAACACCATTTAATTCCTTAAATTGTTATTCGCACAAATAATAATATTATATTAAAAAATATGAACATCTAGATCAAATCATAAAATTAACGGCAAATCGCCAATAACCTGAGCTTTACTACCAATAGCAACAGTATCTTCCAAGCGAACTCCAAAATCATCTTCCAAATAAATTCCTGGCTCAACTGTAATTACCATGCCTTTCTCAATTACAGTATCATCACGAACAGAAAATCCTGGAGTCTCATGAATATCAAGTCCTAAACTATGGCCTGTTGAGTGAATAAAATTATCCCCATACCCATATTCAACGATGATATCCCTTGCAACCTTATCAATTTCACAGCATTTTAAGCCAGGTTTTATGGCTTTAATTGCCTTATCATGAGATTCTTTTACAATGTCAAAAATTTCATGCTCCTTTTCTGTATAAACTATTGTACGAGTATTATCTGAGCAGTAACCATTATACTTTGCTCCCCAATCTACTAATATAGGCGTTTCCAATTTTTTTGCCTGCGGAATTGCGTGCGGAAGACTTGTATTGGATCCACTTACAAGAATTGTATCGAAAGATGCACCAGAAGCGCCATTTTCAATCATCAACCTAAGCAAATCAAATGCCAAAACATCCTCGTTTTCTTTCCTATTTGAAATATCCAACTCCTTAAATGCAGTTTGTGCGATTTCGGTTGCTTTTTCAATATTTTTAATTTCATCAGGCCTTTTTATCATACGTTGTTTTTCAATATATGTTTTGGATGAAACATTGAAATCATCTTTAAACTTTTCATAAGTGCTGTAAACAAGACTTGGTTCAATAGCTAGGTTTTTAATGCCTTCTTTTTTAAGCTCACTAATCATTACATCGAATTTTTCATATTCTTTGACTTCAATGGATGAGTCTCTTTTTGCAATTTCCATATCCATACTGGAAGCATAAATTATCGGCTCCTCCTTAATAATGCAAAAAGCAAAACTGGTCGGTTTATAATTTGAAATGTATTGAACATTTGTAAATTGGGTAAGTAAATAAGCTTGAATATTATCCTTTTCCATATTCTTTAAAATATTTTTTATATGCATAATTAAATATTTAGAAAAAACTTTTATATATAGAATTAGATATTTTAAAACTATGTTTAAAGTGACAACAAATGAAATAAGAGATTTGATTATTGCATTCATTTTTATTTCATTAAGTTTTTCAATATTATATTCTGGCCGCAACATTGCTGCCTTACAACAAATATTTCCAATAGTTATGATTGGATTAGGCTTAGGATTCATTTTACATGAATTGGGCCATAAATTTACTTCAATGCATTATGGATATTGGGCAGAATTCAAGCTATGGCCTGCAGGATTAATCTTTGCATTAGTCTCATCATTTTTCGGTTTTGTATTCGCAGCTCCCGGAGCAGTTTATACCTATGCCGGATCATACCTTGATGATAAAACAAATGGAGTAATCTCCCTTGCAGGACCTGTTGTTAATATTGTACTTGCATTTGTGTTCTTATTTATTGCAGCGGCAATATACCGCCAAGCATTTTACAATACAACAATGCAATTTATATTTATTGTATGTTCACTAGGTTTTAGTACAAACAGCTATTTGGCTGTTTTCAATTTAATTCCTATTTGGAATTTAGACGGGTCTAAAGTGCTTAGATGGAATGTCCTAGTATGGTTAATTGCTATTGGTATTGCAGGAATCATGACATACATGTCAATGACTGTAGGTGTTGAAAATATAGTTAGAATAATCATAGGATTTTAAAATGACATCAAAGGAAATTAAATATTTTAAAGGGACCCATAGAATAATCCCACCAAGCCAAACAATTGCAAATAATGAGGATAAAGCAAAAATAGCGGGGATTACACGTATTACTGAAATCACTCATTTAGATAGAATTGGACTGCCGGTTTTTTCAGCAATCAGACCTACCTCCCAGGAAGGTTCAATTAGTATATATGGAGGCAAGGGAATAAGTGTTGAACATGCAAAAGCATCAGCGCTAATGGAAGGATTTGAAAGATATTCTGCTGAAAAACATGACAGGAAAACAATTACTGGAACCATCCAAGAAATTTCTAGTAAAGGTGAAATTATTGACCTTGAATCTTTAAACTTACCAAAAGATTTCAATAAAGATAATTTAGATAGCATTAATCTTGAATGGAATATCGGACATGATTTAATAAGTGATACTGATTATTACATTCCTTCAAATGCAATTTTCCATCCTTATGTAAATAAAGATAATTCCATCCAAAGTCTATTCAAATCCAACACCAACGGCCTTGCTTCAGGAAATAGTCTTGAAGAAGCAATATTACATGGGATTTTTGAAGTTATTGAAAGAGATGCATGGAGTATCTTTGAGTTAACGCATAAAAATTCTTCACAAATCGATTTGGACAGCATTGAAAGTGATGTGGTTAATGATGCGCTTTCAAAATTTAGTGAAAATGAAATTAATATCAAATTAATGGATTTGACTGCAGACATTAAAGTGCCAACGATTGCAGCATCGTCCGATGATACTTTATTAAAGGATGCTGGGCTTTTAACATTAGGAATGGGAACCCACCTCGATCCAGAAGTTGCAATTTTACGCGCATTAACTGAAGTGGCTCAAAGTAGAGCAACACAAATACATGGAGCACGTGAAGATACTGTTAGAGCGGATTTTGCAAGAACTGCTGGATATGAACGTATGAAAAGAATAAACAAGCATTATTTCCAGGAAGAGGAAAATAAAATCTCTTTAAGCGATATTGAAAATAAAAGTACTGATTCAATAACAAAAGACATTGAAATTGTTTTAGATGAATTGACAAAAAATGAAATAGAACATGTCATTTATTATGATTTAACACGTCCCGAACTTGATGTTAATGTTGTAAGAGTTATTATTCCTAAAATGGAAGTTTATTCAATTGATCCTAGTCGTGCAGGCTATAGATTTTTAAGAGTATGATGTTATGGTAAAAATTATAATATATGCAGGATTATCATTGCCTTTTGATGAGGCTAAAGAAATATTGGATTCCCATGACGATGTTGAAGTAATCTATAAAAGGCCCATTAAAAGAGGAGACCTAGGTCAAGCATTAAAGGAAAATCCTGACATTATCGGCATTATCGATGGAGTATTTCATCAAAACTCCTCTGTTGGACACAAAGAGATACTGGCTGTTTTAGATAAAGGAATTAAAGTTATTGGAGCATCCAGTATGGGGGCTTTAAGAGCTTCTGAGCTAGATTCTTTAGGAATGATTGGTATCGGATATGTTTATGACCAATATCGAACCGGGAACGTTGCATCAGATGATGATGTTGCTGTAATGCTTGATAGCGAAACATTGGAGGCACTATCCGAACCATTAATCAACATGGATTATGTTTTTAATAATGCCGTGAAAGAAAATATTATAACAAGTGATGAAAAGGATGAATTAATTAAAATTGCCAAATCTACTTTTTACCCTAAAAGAAATTATGCCCAAACATTGAACAGTTCTTCATTAGATGATGATACCAAAAATCGACTTATAAATTTTATTCGTGAATCTGCAGATATCAAAAAAGAAGATGCAAAAGAACTGCTCAGATACATAGCCAACATGTTGCAAGAAACTAGTTAGAATTATGTATTTGGTATAGATGTGAAGTTATTGTTTTTATAAGTTAAAAATAACAATTCATTTAATTAAAATAATGATGAAATAAACCAATAGTAACTTCAAAAAATATATCTAAACTAATAAGTATAATTAATTATGAAGACAGTTGAACAACTGCCAACATATTTAAGAAAAATAAAAATTGATTACTTATTTTTCATTTCCATATATTTCTTATAAACAATATCTGGTGTTTCAATACTTTTACTAAAAGTTTCTCTAAAAGGAGTTTTAGACTCAGAATTCTCGTTGGAATTTCTAAGTCCTTTTAAGGATAATGTTTTACCCTCAATTTTAAAGCCAATGTCATCAGCTTCGACTTCAATAAGATTAATCTCAATTTCAGATGCTTTTTCTAATACATCATCAGCTTTAACTTCATATTTAATTTTTAAATTTTTATGAGGCGTTAGTTCATTAATAGTTCTTTTAATGACAGATTCGAAAAGTTCTAAAAATTTAATGACAGGAGGCATGTTATTTGCCCACCAATAAGCAAGAACTGAATTCAAGACAATATGATGTTCAATATATTCATCTCTCCAACGAGCCCTAACTCCAACAGAACTGTCATCAACAATTTTAATAACCAATACTGGACTAACGGCCATCGTATCACAATTATTCGATTAAAGCTTTGATTAAGTCACTAGCTCTTACGATACCAACGAGATCTCCTTCAACACCAATAACCGGGATTTGCTCAATGTTTAATGTTTTCATTTTTTTAGCACAATCAGAAACTTTAGTTTTAGAATTAGCTACTTCAACATTACCAATAGCAACATCACCAACTACTTTATCGGTGAATTTTAAATGATTTTTTTCAATGTATAATACGGAAGTACTGTCCCAAGACCATTTATCTCCTTCAGTACCAACAGTAGAGCTGTGTTCACTTCTTTCAGAAATAATTTCACTTTCTTCAATAAAGTCAGTTTCAGTTAAAATTCCGCTTAATTGAGCATCATCATCAATAGCTAAAATTGATTTGAGGCCAAATTGTTTCATTGATTCAAAAGCAACATTTAATGGAGCTTTATCCCAGGTAGTAGGAACTGTAGTAATCATATAATTTTCCACAGCATCATCAATTTCAAGTTTTGTTAAAGCTTGAGAAACTAAATCAAATGAAGTAATAATACCAACTAAATCACCATCATCATTAACAACAGGGATTCTTCTTACGTCATTTTCAATCATTCTTTTAGCTACATCTTTAACATCTTCATCAGGATTAGCAACAATAAGATTTCTACTCATTAACATAGCAATTTGTTCTTCATCAGGATTATTAATTAAATCAGAACGGGTTACAACACCCACTAATTGTTTAGTATCTTCTTTAACTACGGGAAGAACTGCTTTCTTTTCTTTTCTCATTAAGTCTAAAACTTTTTCACGGCTGCCAGGAACAGATACGCTAACAACCTTTTTAGACATTACTCTTTTTACTAACATAAAAACACCTTATGCGATAATTAAATAATCTTAAATTAATGTACAACTAAAACAGGACATTTAGCAGCATTAACGACTTTATCACTAACACTACCTAAAATAAATCTATCGAAACCAGATTTTCCGGAACTTCCAATGACAATTAAATCGACATCTTCTTCAGAAGCAACTTCTAAAATGGATTTTGCAGGAGAACCCTCTTTAATTAATGGGGTTATTTTAATTCCATCTTCATTCATATCTTCAAAATTTTTTAAATCTGCTTCGCAACGATCATTTAGAATTTCATTCAATTGTTCGATTTCTTCGTTTACGGAAATTCCATTGACAAAATGATTTTCAGATACACTTAATGCAATAATCTCAGCATCACAAACATTAGCTATAAATAATGCATGTTTCTGAGCTTTTTTTGCAAATTCAGACCCATCGGTTGGGACCAATATCTTTTTGTACATTTTTTCCTCTCCAATAATATCTGATTTATACATCAAAAATATTATTAGAATAATTTATATCTTTTGTATATAATATATTTTTTGTTTCTGAACGATTTATTATACTTAAATACGGATTTTTGGAAAAATGTTTTAACACGATGAAATTGTTTTCCTGATCGATTTCAATGAAAGATTTAGAAAAATCACATGTGTAAGAATTAGTAGTTGCCATTTTTAAAAGTTCACATGGATTTAAATAATTTTTAAACACTACAGACATTAACTTAAGCGTAAATTCAAGTTCTCTAAACATGTTTGGACTGTTAAGCATTAAATTATCAGTTCCCAAAATCGGCTTAATACCTAAATTCAACATTTCATTTAATGGAACAACACCAACATTTAACGTTGCATTAGCTCTTGGACATACAACAATATTTGCACTAGACTTTTTAATTAAATCCAAATCATCATTTTTAGGATTTGTACAGTGCACCAACTGATTAAAATTAGATTCAACCCCTCTTTCGATTTCAGTCTTATCAAACTTATTTAAGGAGTCGGATTGATTGGATTCTGACTCTGCAACATGGATAGATGAAATCTTGCCTGCCTTTGCACATTCTTCCACAATTAACTTGGCAACATCATCAGTAATTTCACCAAAACCACTGGGAGCAATACCGTCAGCTTCCTTTAAGAGTTTACGAATAGCTATCTTAACCTTTGATAAATCCGGGTCATCGCCATAAAAACTATCATCACGACCTAAAATTATAGGAGTTATTGGAATACCTTTTGAAGCTTCCTTTAATAGCTTAACACCTTTAAGGCCACCTTCCCTGTAATCAATGAAATGAGTGGTACCTGATTCAAGCATTTCAATCATGGAAGCTCTCATTGCACCAATAATATCATCATCTTCTGCTGATGCTAAAGCACGATGTTTAACACCATTTGGTGGCTTGACCATTTCACTTAAGGAAAGCCCATAACCTTCATCTTTAATAATTGAATCTCCAATATGGGTGTGGCCATTAAGAAATGTCGGTGCGATAATTGAACCTGAAACATCGATTATTTTGCCTTCCAAAGCATCTTTAGATATATCAATGACAATTCCGTCGTCTACAACAAGATTTGCCTTAATCGGTTCTAAATTTAAGCCTCTTAAAATAATTCCATTAGCTATAGTAAACATTAAAAAAAAATCTTTAATTTAATTTATATAAATTTTATTATCAAAAATATATTTATTAAAGAATAATTATATAAAAAATAATTACTATTAATTCAATTTTTAATGAGGATGATTAAAATTAACTCTCAAGAAATAAGATATTTTTACAGAAATATTGTTAAAAGCGGAGAAGTATACCGCATCAAATATAACAATAAAGATTATGGGGAGTTTAAAAAATTATCCGACGCATTATATGAAAGAGATGCACTGTTTTATTGTAATTTTGACTATGATTTGCTTGTTGAATGTGACCTTGAAAATAAATATGAAAATGTAACCCTGCCACCATTTCCAGAAAAAAGATCAAAAGGAAGAATTAAAGGAATTAAAGTAAACAAAGAAGAAAGGGAAGGAGAAATCCTTTTTGATCATGGGAAAAGAGTGTTTTATATTAAAAGAGGAGACAGAAGAATAGGGCATTACGCATCAATGACTGAAGCATTTTACTATAAGAAATTATTAATGGAAAACAATTGGAACGAAGATGCCTTAAGAAGTAAAATCACACTCAGAATTGACATTAATAAGAAATTGGACTTAACAAAAGAATATAAAGTAAGATTAAATTACTGTCCTAATTGTAGAAGTAAACTAAAAATTAACCAAGAAGATTGCCCTTCATGCGGGATTAATATTAAAGAATATTTATATTCTAACTAAAAAAAGTAAGTTTAATGAAGAATAATCATTCTCCATCAACATAGTCATTTAATGATTTAACATTGATTTTATTATTCTGAACGGCCTCTATTGCGTTTAGGGCAGCCCTAGCACCAGCTAATGTAGTAACATAAGGAATACCTAACTCAATAGCTAAACGTCTAATGATATAACCATCTTTTGCGGATTGTTTACCTTCAGAAGTGTTAATGATTAAATCAATTTCTTTTCCTAAAATTGCATCCCTAATGTTAGGAGAACCTTGGGAAACCTTTTTAATTTTTTCGACAGAATCCAAACCAGTTGAATCAGCAGTTCCCGCAGTTGCACAAAGTTCAAATCCTAAATTAGCTGCTTTTTCTGCAATAGGTCGGATTTTTTTCTTGTCATCTTCTTTTACACTTATGAATATTTTACCTTCTTTTGGTAAATCCATACCTGCTGAAAGCTGTGATTTGTAAAATGCCATTCCAAAGCTTTCATCAATACCAATACTTTCACCAGTAGATTTCATTTCCGGTCCAAGTACCGTATCTGATTCTGGTAATTTTAAGAATGGGAATACAGACTCTTTAACAGCTACATGGTCAATTTTAATTTCCTTAGTTAAATTGAAGTCTTTTAACTTAGCACCATTCATAATCCAAGTAGCAACTTTGGCTAATGGCACTCCAATAGCTTTACTTACAAATGGAACTGTTCTACTTGCACGAGGGTTGGCTTCAATTATATAGACCATTTCCTCATCAAGTTTAACTGCATATTGAATATTCATTAAACCTTTAACATCCAATTCTAGAGCCAATTTTGTTGAATTTTCACGGATTGTATTTAATATATGTTCTGGAATTGTTTGTGGTGGAATAACACATGCAGAATCTCCAGAGTGAACTCCAGCTTCTTCAATGTGCTCCATAATTCCTGCAATAAATACATCTTCACCATCACATAAAATATCCACATCCAATTCAATTGCATCTTCTAAGAACTTATCAACTAAAATAGGGTGTTCTGGTGAAACTTTTACCGCTTCTTTCATATATTCCTCAAGCTCATTATTGTCATAAACAATTTCCATAGCTCTTCCACCAATAACATATGATGGACGCACTAAAACAGGGAATGTGATTTTTTCTGCAATTTCTTTTGCTTCTTCATAGGAGTTTGCAGTTCCATATGGTGCTTGATGAATGTGTAGTTTTTCTAAAAGTTCAGCAAATAATTCTCTGTCTTCTACACGATCAATACTTTCATATGGTGTTCCTAAAATTTTAACTCCTGCATTTGCAAGAGGCACTGCTAAGTTAATTGATGTTTGACCACCAAATTGTACAATGACCCCATCAGGTTTTTCTTGTTCGATTACTCCCATTACGTCTTCAAAAGTAATCGGTTCAAAGAACAGCTTATCTGAAATATCATAATCGGTACTTACGGTTTCAGGGTTATTGTTTATCAAAATAGTTTCAATGCCATCATCTTTTAAAGCTAGAGATGAATGTACACAACAGTAATCAAATTCAATACCTTGACCTATTCTAATTGGCCCTGCACCAAGAATAACAACTTTTTTTCTTGAAGTTGATGTTAATTCATTACCTTCATCATAACTACTGTAGTAATAAGGAGTTTTAGCTTCAAACTCTGCAGCACAGGTATCTACCATTTTATAGGATTGTTTAATGTTGTATCTTGAAAGCAAGTTCCTAATATATTCTTCAGTTTGACCGGATAAACTTGCTAACCTTTTATTTGAACAACCGATTTGTTTTGCTTTTCTTAAATAGGCTTCATCATTCAATTTTTCAGCGGTTACACCATTTTCAAAGTTAACGATGTTTCTGATTTTGTATAAGAAGAAATTATCGATTTTTGTGAGCTCTCTGATTTTATCGATATCCATTCCGTCTTTGATAGCAGAATAAATTTGGAAGTAAATTAAATCAGTGGGATTTGCAAGGTCTTCTTCTGTGTATTCAACATATTCAAACCCATCAAAGCCCATATCAAGGGATCTAATAGCTTTTTGGAAAGCTTCCTCAAAAGTTCTTCCAATAGCCATGACTTCACCGGTTGCTTTCATTTGAACTCCAACTTCACGACCAATTCCTTTAAACTTATCAAATGGCCATCTTGGGATTTTAATTACAACATAATCAATAGCTGGTTCAAAAGAAGCAGGGGTTTCTTTAGTAATATCATTCCTAATTTCATCCAAGGTCATTCCTAAAGCGATTTTAGATGAAATTTTAGCAATCGGATAACCTGTAGCTTTTGATGCAAGTGCACTACTTCTTGATACACGAGGATTTACTTCAATGACCTTATATTCATCGGTTTCAGGGTTTAGTGCAAATTGAATATTACATCCGCCTCTGATTCCTAATGCTCTGATGATTTTAATTGATGCGTCACGCATTTTTTGTATGGTTTCATCACAGAGATTTAAAATAGGTGCTACAACAACACTGTCCCCTGTGTGGATTCCCATTGGGTCAATATTTTCCATGGTACATACAATAATACAGGTGTCTTCTTTATCCCTCATTACTTCAAATTCTATTTCTTTCCATCCGAGAACAGATTCATCAATGAGAACTTGATTGATGAAACTCATATCCAATCCATGATTTGCAATTTCAATTAATTCTTCTTCATTATGAGCAATTCCCCCACCAGTTCCACCTAATGTGAATGCCGGCCTTACAATAACCGGATAACCAATGTCCTCTACAGCTTCAAGAGCTGCATCTACACTTTCAACTGCCTGACATTTAGGAATTTCCTCGCCAATTTCTTCCATCAAATTAGCGAATAAATCACGGTCTTCTACATCTTTAATCGTTTGTACATCTGACCCTAATACTTTAATATCATCAAGTAAACCTAAATCTCCAAGACCTGTTGCTATGTTTAATCCAGTTTGTCCGCCCATGGTTGGTAAAATAGCATCAATGTTTTCCTCTTTAATAATTTTAGCAACAATTTCTGGAGTTAATGGTTCTGTATAAACAGTATCGGCCATATCAATATCTGTTTGGATTGTAGCAGGATTACTGTTAACAAGTACTGTTTCTATACCTTCCTCTCTTAATGATTTACATGCTTGTGATCCTGAATAATCGAACTCTGCAGCTTGTCCAATTTGAATAGGTCCAGAACCAATAATTAAAACTTTTTTAATATCTTTATCTACTGGCATATTATAATCCTCATTAAATTTATTTAATAATCATCCATCATTTGTTTAAATTGATCAAAAATATTTCTTGTATCATTTGGACCCGGTCCTGCTTCAGGATGGTATTGTATACAATGTAGAGGTAATTCTTTATGGGAAATACCTTCAGGAGTTCCATCATTTAAGTTAATTTGGGTTAAAACCAAGTCAGTTTCTTTTAAAGATTCCTTATCAATTGTGAACCCATGGTTTTGAGATGTGATAAATACTTTTCCAGTGTTTAAATCTTTTACTGGTTGATTTTCTCCCCTGTGTCCAAATTTCATTTTATAAGATTTAGCTCCAAAAGATTTTGCAATTAATTGTTGACCCATGCAAATTCCAAAAATAGGTAATCTGTTTGAAAGCTTTTTCATAGTTTCAATAGTTTCAGTAACTCTATCCGGGTTTCCTGGTCCTGATGTAATCATCAAACCGCTTGGAGAGTAATCTAAAATAGTTTTATAATCGGTATCATAAGGGAACAGAATTACTCCAATATCCCTTTCTAAAAATGAGTTAATGATATTCTTTTTAACACCACAATCAATTAATGCGACTTTTCTATCTGCATCTTCATTGAAACGTTTAATTTCTTTAGTTGAAACTTTATGAACAATATCTATATCTTCAATACTTGGTTGTGATTTTGCCATTTCAAGTAATTTATCATCAGCTATATCTTCTGTAGTAATAGCTGCTTTAAGTGAACCCCTTTCACGAATCTTTAAAGTTAAATCACGGGTATCGACTCCACTAATGCCAGGAGTTTTGAACTCTTTTAAAAATTCATCCAATGTTTTTTGAGGTCCGAAATTTGATAATTCACGACAGACTTCACGACAAACAAATCCTTCAACCTGAATTCTATCAGATTGATACCAGTCTTCACTTACCCCATGATTTCCCTCTAAAGGATAAGTTGACATTAATATTTCCCCTTTAAAAGACGGGTCAGTTAAAGATTCAGTATAACCACCCATACCTGTTGAAAAAACAAGTTCTCCTAATTTGGTGGTTTCATAACCAAAAGCTTCACCTTTTATAATAGTTCCATCTTCCAAAGCCAATTTAGCTAATTTTACCATTAAATCACCATTGTAAAAACATAATATTATCTATCTGTATAATATATCTTTTCCAATATTATTAAAAGTTTGTTTTTTAGAAGAAAATGGGAAAAAAATAGAAAAAAAATAAGATAAAAAATTATTCAGAATTGCTGATTTTCAAACTGAAATCCAGACTTCTTGAAGAATGAGTTAAAGCACCAAGAGAAATAATATCTACACCCAAATCAGCATAATCTAAAATATTATCCTCATTAATACCCCCAGATATTTCAATTAAAGAATTGTTCCTAATACCTTCTTTTTCAAGCTCATTTAAAACATCAGTTACTTGTGAAGCACCCATATTATCCAACATCACAATATCTGCACCTTGTTTTACGCAAGCAACAGCATCTTCAAGGCTTTCAACTTCAATTTCAATTTTTTTAGAAAAGCTTACATTTTCCTGAGCTTTTTTAAGTGCTTCAAGAGGTGATCCCACAACAGCAATATGATTATCTTTAATCAGAACCATATCATCCAAGCCAAATCTGTGAGTATCAGCACCACCAATTTTTAAAGCTAATTTATCAAATTTTCCAATAGCTGGTTGAGTTTTACGAGTTCCTGCAATTATTACTTTACCATTGACTAATTTTACATAATGATTTGCCGCACTGGCCACACCACTCATTCTCATCAATAAATTAAGAGCAGTTCGCTCAATCAATAAAATGTCTCGAGCATTGCCTTGAAGGGACATTAATAAATCCCCATTTTTAATTTCACAACCATCAACTAAATGAAATAGAACATGAACATCACGAGATTCAAATAATTCCTTAGCAACATCAATTCCTGCTAAAATACCTTCATCTTTTGAAATAATATATGCTTTTACATATTCATTATCATCAATTATACTATTTGAGGTAACATCACCAAATCCCTCATCCTCTTCAAGCATATATTCAAGAATTCTATTCAAAATAACCACCTAAGATTTAATATATAATATAAGATATATAATTTATCTATAATAAAAATAAGTGATTAAATTATGGAAATTACATTTTTAGGAACCTCATCTGCAGTTCATTCATACTCAAGAAGCCATCCATCAATTGCTATTAAAGCATTTGGCGAGACCATGTTATTTGATTGTGGTGAAGGAACCCAAAGACAATTGATTTTTGCAAAAATAAGTCCAATGAAAATCTCAAAGATATTCATCAGTCATTTTCATGGCGATCATATCTTAGGCATTCCAGGGTTACTTCAATCAATGAATTTCAGAGGTCGTGAAACGAAGCTAACAATATACGGTCCAAAAGGATTATGTGATTTAAAAGAAGCCGTTAGTAACCTGGGATTTCCTAATTTTGACTTTCCTTTAGAATGGATTGAAATTGACTCTGGAACAATCATTGAAAATGAGGAATACATTATTAAAGCACAAAAAGTAAGGCATAATACACTTACATTGGCTTATTCAATTGAAGAGATTAAAAAACCAAGATTCCTACGTCAAAAAGCTATTGAATTAGGCGTTCCCGTTGGTCCTGACTTCGGAAAACTTCACAATGGAATTCCTGTTGAAATTAATGGAAGAATCATCAAACCCGAACAGGTTCTTGGACCCCCTAGAAAAGGAAATAAAATAACTTATTCTGGAGATACAATCCCTTGTGAAGAAATGATTGAATTTGCAAAAGAATCAACACTTCTAATTCATGAAGCAACTTATAAAAATGAGGATAAAGATAAGGCAGAAATGCATGCTCATTCAACATCTGCCGATGCAGCATACATTGCCCTTCAATCAAAATCTAAAGAATTAATATTAACCCATATAAGTACAAGATATACTGAAACTGATGATTTATTAAATGAAGCGTGCGAAATATTTGAAAATACGAAAATGGCTAAAGATTTAATGAAGGTGGAGTTATAATATGAGCATTCCAACTTATCCTTTAGAAAAATTCATATTAATCCTAATAATTATTTTAGTAACAACCCTTGTTTCTAAGATAATAACTAAAATATTAAACAAATTTAAACGATTTAAAGATGATATGACCGGCATTAATCTTATTCGTGACATTATTGTCTACATTATCTATTTTATTGCAATAATGGTCATATTACAATTATTTGGAATAAATCTTTATGCTACATTATTAAGCTTAGGTATTGCAGGTATTGCGCTGAGCCTTGCAGCTAAAGATTTAATATCAAATTTCTTTTCAGGAATGATAATAATTATGGGCAAAAGCATCAGAGTTGGGGATACAATAGAAATTAATAAAACGAAAGGGGTTGTTGAAAAAATCCGTCTTAGAACAACGACGATGAAAGATGATGATGGAATTGTAAGTTCAATACCTAACTCAACATTGACAAATAATCTATATAAATTGTACAAAAAGCCTGAAAAATATAGGATTGATATTTTGGCCGGACTGGCATTAGATATTGACTTAGATGAATTTAATGATTACATTATAGGAAAAATTAATGAATTAGATGGTGTTTTAGATAATCCAAAGCCTAAAATTTTTTCAAAAGGAATTACCTTTGAAGAAACAAACATTAAAATATCATTTTGGATAAAAGATTCTAACAATAAAGACGATTACAAATTAAAAATTACTAATGAGATAAGAAAATTTGTTGAACTGGTGAAATAATGAGTAGTATTCAGGATGAAATAAAACAATTAAAAGAAGAAAAAAATGCAATTATTCTTGCTCACAATTATCAACCAAAAGAAATCCAAGACATTGCTGATTTTTTAGGAGATTCCCTAGAATTATGTATTAAAGCATCTGAAATTGAAGATAAAGATTTAGTGGTATTCTGTGGTGTGGACTTTATGGCTGAAACCGCATATATCTTAAATCGAGACAAAAAAATCGTTATTCCGGATATCAATGCTGAATGTCCTATGGCACATATGTTACCTGAAGAGGAACTATTGAAAGCAAAAGAAGAACATCCTGATGCCGGAGTAATACTTTATGTTAACAGTATCGCTGAAGCAAAACAACATGCAGACACATTATGTACTTCTGCAAACGCTGTGAAAATAACAGAAAGTTTACCTCATGATAAAATATTATTTGGACCGGATAACAATCTGGGAGCTCACGTTAGTGAAAAAATTGATAAAGAAATTATTCCAACTCCAAAAGGAGGGCATTGTTATGTTCACAAACTCTTCCATGTTGAAGATGTTGAACTTAAACGTGAAGAATACCCTAATGCAATTATAATCTGCCACCCTGAATGCAATATAGACGTTCAAGAAGCATGTGATGAGGTCCTATCCACCGGAGGAATGTTAAGATTTATTGCAGAAAGTGATGCTGAAGAATTTGTAATCGGTACTGAAATTGATATGATTACAAGATTGGATTCAGAAATCCCTGGAAAAAAATTATATCCAATGCTTGAAGGAGCTATTTGTGAAACTATGAAACTTCATACATTAGAAAAAGTTAGAGATGCATTAAAAAACGAAGAACCAGTTATAACTTTACCTGATGAAGTAGCAGATAAATCCTTAAAAGCAGTGAAGCATATGCTTGAAGCATCAAAATAGCTAGATTATTAATCTAGCTTAAAACTCTTTTTTTAAATAGAATCCATAAATTCTTTTATATCATCCTTAATTTGATAAATATATTCCAATGAATTAGTTTTTCCTTTAACATCTAAAAGCACTAATTTTGAATGTTTAATAAAATCATTTAAAGGTGCAAAATCATGATCAAGAGTATAATATGCAATATTATTAACACCAATGATTAACACTTTACATTTGATTTGATCTAATTTATCCTGCAAATCATAAGTAACTAAAAAATCATTTCTAAGTTTAATATCATGAATATCATAAAATAAACCATCTTCAGCAAAATTATCCATCATTAAATCAATCTCATTAACAGACATTGTATTAAAATAATCTTCAGTAAAACTAATTAAATAATGAAGTTGTGAAATACTTATTAAGACTTTAGATATTGATTCATCATAATGTTTAGAATGATAACTAGAGGAATTTTCAATGATTTGATTAGCAATCTTTGCAAAAATGTATTTATATCCAGTAGTTTTATAAGAACTGGAGAAATTAATAATAAAATCTACATCCTCCGGATAAAAAATAGACCAAGCCAATGCTTCATAACCACCAAATGCATGACCTATAATTCCATGTATTTTCTTAATGTTTGGAAATCTTTCTTCTAAAAACTGTTTTTTAAAGTTTAGCAAATCTTCAATTTCATATTGCGGAAATTCCTGATTCAAACCAGTTGTTGATGGGGAACATGATTCCGGAAAACCTAATGAAGTGATAGAAATAAAAAAATAATCATCCTTAGTTAAAATAGCATCTTGACCAATCAATTGATCAAAATCAAAAATAGAAGCATAATTTCCTTCAAAACCATGACCAAATAAGACTGCATTAATTATATTACCTTCTTCATCGTATTTTGGTGTCCCTACAACACCATAATCGACATCAACATCTTTTAAGACAGCCCCATTTTTAAATTCAAATTCATCTAATTGATAATGTTCATTTTTTAGAAGATATTTCTCATCAATCATCTTATCACAACCGATGATGTAAACACTAATAATAGTTTTTAATTAATTATTTATAAGCATTATTAATTAATGAATAAATAATATTACATTCACATATCTTCTAAAAAACCAGAAAGAAAAGCATTCATTTCTATTTCTTCACGAGCAATAAAATCATCCAACTTTATTTTAGCAACATCACTTTGAAATGGAAAAACCTCTTCAAAATAAACCCTAATCCTTAAAATATCTTCATTAATAGATGTTTCGTCAGATAAATTTTCATTTAAATAGTTCATTTGCTCCGCAGACAATCCCAAAACATCATAATCAATGAAGGGAATACGAACATTTTCATCAAAATTTGTAATTTTGACAATCATATTATCTTCCAAATTTATTCATGAAATTATTTAATTCCTCAGAAATACTTTCAAGCTCATTAAAGCATAAATGACCAAGTTCAGAATCCATAACTATTAATTCGGAATTTTTAATCATTTTAGACATTGGAATTGCATCAAGTTCTGGAGGAAAATGCGGATCCTGTTTACATGCAATTATCAAGACATCGGCAGTAATTTTATTTAAGTCATTTTCAACATCATAATTCATGCAAGCTTCATTACAGTATTTTAAATCATAAATATCTAAAAATAAAGATTCCTCACCAAATTCTTCAAACTCCTGAGCTAATTCCTCTTTAGGCATTACCCTTAAAGCCTCTTTTGAAAGGCCAAAGTTAAATTCTGCCAAACTAGCTATTTTTAATGTTCTTTCAAGAGAATCTGTGATTATTCCCTTTTCATAATTTTCATCAGAAGTGATAATCTCATTAACGAATTTTGATAATATATAATCATGCCCCGCAACCTTATATGTACTTACACCAGGCATTATAAAATCTGCAAAGTCCGGATATAAAATAGCTGACGTTAATGCTACAAAACCACCCATGGAGTTACCAATAATCCCTAAAACATGGTCAATACCAAACTTTTCGGCCAAAAATTGCTTCTGAAAATTAACAAGGTCAGTGATTGAATAAGAAGGGAATTTATTTTTTAAATCAGTAGAAGCTGGAGAGCATGACCCCGGTGAACCTAAAGCTGAAATTGAAATAAAGAAATATTTACTTTCATCAAAGGCAGCATTTTCACCATTGAGTGGAAAAATCTTTTTAACAGAAGTAAAATTACCCAAAGAACCATGACAATAAACAATTGCATTAACAATTTTATTTTCTTCATATTTAGGAGTTCCAAACACCATATATTCAACATTTACATCTTTAAGGATTTCACCATTAGAAAACTTAAAAGAATCCATTATAAAAGATTCCTTTTTTTCATCAAAATACTCTTCATCACAAATTTTAAATCCCACCAATATTTTTTCTTAAAAATATTTTAAAAAACAAAATATTTAAATTAATCTCACCAATCTTAAAAGTAATGAAATATAAAATTCTTGAAAAACCAGAATGTGATAGGGCTTATGAATTAGTCGAAGAAGCTTTGCGAAAAAGAGCAACGATAATTCTTTTTGCATGCTGTAAAGTTGAATATGAAGGTCGAGCATTAAGTCAATTAAACTGGGGAGAACGCATAATACTAATTAAACCCGACGGTTCCTTTTTAATACACCAAGATAAAAAAGTGGAACCCGTAAATTGGCAGCCTCCAAAATCTAAAACTAGATCCTACCTTAGGGGAGACAGATTAATTTTGGAAAGCCACAGAAGAACCCCAAAAGAATTGTTAACAGTTGAAGTGAGACAAATCCAATTCATTAATTATTCATTAGTTGAAGACTTCGAAGAACTTGAACAATCTGGATACGAAAAAGACATGAGTGATATGATAATGGAAAGACCCCACATTATCGAAGAAGGATTTACACCAAAAACAAGAGAATATAGTGTGGAACATGGATTTATTGATATTTTAGGTAAAGATTGTGATGGCAATTTAATGATTTTAGAACTTAAAGCGCGTAAAGCAGGAATTAGTGCAGTCAAACAATTAAAAAGATATCTTCTAGACTTTGAAAATAATGAAAACAGTTATTTGAAAGAATGTAAAGCTCAAAAAAAGAAAATTAGAGGCATTCTTGTTGCACCATCACTTATGGAGGATGCTCGTGAAATGATTGAAGAGGAAGGCATTGAATTTGTTTCAGTAGAACCTCCTCGTGAATTGAAAAGAGATAAAAAAGTAACATTGGATGCATTCTAATTTAGAACTGCATCGTCTATTCTTTTCATTTCATTTTTATAGAACTGTTTAGTGTGTTCATTAGCTGGAATGGCTATTGTGACATGGCATTCTTTTTCTAATTTATAGATTAAATAATTTTCATCATCAATGTCAATAGTTAAATCACCAGTCAATAACTCCAAATTATCTAATTCTTCATTGATTAAATCAAATTCCTTTTGTTCCAAATCAATTACATCATCCAATTCCATTTCTTGAACTTTAGGATTTAATTGAAAAGCAATAGCTACAAAACCATTTACTGTTTTATTAGAAATATCAAATTCTGATTTCCTGATTTCCTCCATACTATGTTTGATATGGGTTACAGTAGGTTTAGTAATAGGAATTTCATGAGATAATCCAATTTGATTAATTTCATAATTGTTTTTCCAATCTCCAATTTTATAAACAACATAATTTATATCATCAACATTAAATTTTTTATTTTCAGACATAATATCATATTTTGAATTACTATGTAATAATCATTTACCTTTAAATATAATAAATAATAAAACTAAAATCTAATGGAGGTTAATCTGTGAAAAAATGTCCTGAATGTGGAAATCCTAGTTATGATGGTGCTCCGGTTTGTGGAAATTGTGGATATAAATTTCCTAAACCTAAAGTAAAAGCTCAAAAAGATGAGGATATCTTCCAAAACGAACCAATATCTGATAAAATAACTGGTGAAGATAGTACAATCGACATTATTAAACAAAATAAATTCCTTATTGGAGCTATTATACTTATAACTTTAGTCATTATTGGTATAATTATTGCTACAGGACCTTCTACCCAGACAACATCAAGCCCTATTGATGGATTAAATAAATATTCAGACTCTAACATTTCATTTTCTTACCCGTCCAATTGGACAAATTCAAGTAAAATTGATGAATTACATGAAGGAGCTGTATTTTTCGAAGGTAGTAATGGTACTGTTATAGAGTATTACAATGTTACTAGCGAATTTTCATCAATAAATGAAGTTAATAACCAAAGAATAAGTACCGCCTTTGAGAACGGCGATTCAATTAATACAATTCAACCACTTCAAATAGATGGAAAAAATGCATCTAACGTTATCCTAGCAAACTATGATGGAACATATACTAGATATATTTCAATCTTGAATAATGGTAACTTACTTGTATTTAAAATTACTGGAAACACATTGAATTCAGTAACATCTGATGAAATTGAATCTGTAATACAATCAGCAAAGATTGCATAGTATGAATTAATTCATACTATCAATTTAATTTTTTTTGATAAAATGAGCAAAATTAAAATTGCTTTATGTCAGATGAATGTAGTTGACAATAAGCAAGAAAATATTAAAAAAGCAATTTCAATGATAAATGAAGCTGCTAATCAGAATTCTAATTTTATTGTTCTTCCAGAAATGTTCAATTGCCCATATTCAAACGATAAATTCATTGAATATGCAGAAGAAGAAAATTTAAGTATTACTTTAGATAACATTTCAAAATTAGCCAAAAAACACGAAACTTATATTTTAGCAGGATCAATACCTGAAAAAGAGGATTCTAAAATTTATAATACAAGTTATTTATTTGGTAAAGATGGTGAAATAATAACAAAACATCGTAAAATGCATTTATTTGATGTGGATGTTAAAGATGGAATTTATTTTAAAGAATCAGATACTTTAACCCCAGGCAATCAGTTTAGTGTTGCAGATACTGACTTTGGAAAAATTGCTGTTGGAATATGTTATGATGTTAGATTCCCACAATTAGCCCAAATAAATGTATCGAAAGGAGCTAAAATCTTATTTTATCCCGGAGCATTTAACATGACAACGGGCCCTCTACATTGGGAGTTATTATTCAGAGCAAGAGCATTGGATAATCAGGTTTTTTGTATTGGTGTCGCCCCCGCTTTAAATGAAAATGCTAGCTATCATAGCTACGGACATTCAATAGTCGTTAATCCATGGGGTGAAGTGATTTGTCAATTAGGACAAAAGGAAGAACTAAAAGTTGTTGAAATAGATTTAGATGAAATAAAAAAAGTAAGGGAAGAAATCCCTGTTTTAAAAAATAAAAGAAATGATTTATATGAGATAGTTGAAAAGTAATCATCTCATCTTATCTAATCTTTTTACAAACCATTTTTCTTTTCCAGGTTTTTTCTCACTTAATACTTCAATTGCTTTTTCAAGAACCGCAATTTCATTATCGTATTGATTTAATTTTCTATATAGGATTGCTAATCTTTTATATGGTGCATCCTTATCAGACTCAGATTCCACGTATTTTTCATATTCTTTAATTGCTTTTTGGGGATTGGTTTTTTCCATTTCTTTAATTGTGCTCATTGGAATAGTGCTGACAACAACTTTTCCTTCAGATTTGGCTTTTTTAACCTTTTCAGCTTTTTTAAGTGCCTTTTTACATGATTTTTTGAAATCTTCATCTTTTTCAGCACGTCTTGCTTTTTTAATTAAAGCAATAGACTCATCAGAAGCTAGATCTGCACAGGCATGGATAGTAGCTAATCTAACACCCCAATCTTCATCTTCCAAACCTTTTGCAATTGTATCCAATTCATCATTAGCTTGAAGTTCTCCTAAAGCACGGATTGATACTTTCCTAACACCAAAGTCTTCATCACTTACTGCTTCAGAAAATAGAGGAATAGCTTTTTCATTATGGGTTTCTTTTAAAGCGAATGCTAAAAATCTTTTATTTTTACCTGTTTCAGATGTGAATTTAGAAACTAATCTATCAAATGCAACATTACCCATATTTCCTAAAATTTCAGCAGCTTTAAATCTAACTTGTGCATTTTCATCGGTTGTGGCTTCAATTAAAGGATCAATAGCAGCTTCATCAGTTACACCAATTAATGATTCAATAGCTTCTTTTCTTATACTTACATCTTCATTTTGAAGATTTTCAATCGCTTCATTCATTGTAAAATTAGACATTTTTATAACCTCTAATATCAATATTAATTATAATAAATATTAAGATTTCTTAGATATATAATTTTTAATACAAAAAATATAATTGATAATATGATACATGAGCAGACAAAAAATTATTCAAAAAAGGCAATTTATAAAGTATTGCATCCGTGGGTTAGAACATGGTTTGATAATAAATTTGATGATTTTACACCTGCTCAAAAAAGGTCCCTTGTTGAAATCCATAAAAATAAGAATATTCTTGTTTCTTCCCCAACAGGTTCAGGAAAAACATTGACCGCATTTTTATCCATCATTAGCGAATTAACAAGATTGGCTGAAAAAGATGAACTTGAAGATAAAGTATACTGCATTTACATTTCTCCACTAAAAGCTCTAGACAATGATATTGAAAAGAATCTTGATGAACCACTGAAAGAAATTGAAAAAATTGCAGGTAAAAAGTTGGGCATTAGAAAAGCCGTTAGAACAGGAGATACCAGCCAATACCAAAGGCAAAAAATGCTTAAGACTCCTCCACATATCCTAATTACAACACCCGAAACATTATCCATACTTCTCGTCGCCCCAAAATTTAGGGAGAAATTAAGTCATGTGAAATACGTTATTGTTGATGAAATTCATTCATTGGCTGAAAATAAAAGAGGTGTCCATTTAAGCTTATCTCTTGAGAGATTACAACATTTAATTGGTAATTTTACAAGGATTGGACTTTCAGCAACTGTCAGTCCTCTTGATGAAGTTGCTCGTTTTTTAGTGGGATATGAATATGGTGTCGAAAGAGATTGTGAAATAGTGGACATAAATTATTTAAAGAAACTTGACATGGAAGTTATGTGTCCTGTTAGCGATATTACAATAGCTGATGAAGAAGATACTCGTTTAGGAATGTATAGTTTACTTGATGATTTAATTCAGGAAAATAAAACAACATTAATCTTCACTAACACCCGTAGCGGAACTGAAAGATTTGTTTACAATCTTAAAAAGATGTTTCCGATGAATTATAATAGTAAAAACATTATGGCACACCACTCTTCACTATCAAAAGAAGTTAGATTAGAAACAGAAAAGAATCTGAAAGAAGGAAAACTTAAAGCAGTCGTATCATCAACATCACTCGAATTAGGTATTGATATTGGTTATATAGATTTGGTTGTTCTGATTAACTCACCAAAATCTGTTTCAAGAGCATTGCAAAGAATTGGACGTAGCGGCCATAGACTACATGAAAAATCAAGAGGAAAAATCATTGTAACGGACCGTGACGATTTAGTTGAATGTTCTGTCCTTTTGAAAAATGCCAAAGAAGGAAAGATTGATAGAATTCAAATCCCTAAAAATTGCCTTGATGTATTAGCACAACACATTTATGGGATGAGTATTGAAAATCCTTGGGATATTAACTATGCATACGATATAATACGTAAGAGTTACTGCTATAAAAATTTAACAAGAGACGATTACGAAGATGTTTTAAGTTATATGGGTGGAGAATACCCAGAACTTGAAGAAAGATATGTATATGCTAAAATTTGGATTAATTACGATGAAAATACATTTGGTAAACGTGGAAAATTGGCTAGAATGCTTTATTCAACAAATATAGGCACAATTCCAGATAGTTCAGGAGTCCTTGTTAAATGTGATGGGGAAACTGTAGGAAAAATTGAATCCGAATTCATGGAAAGACTAAAAAAAGGTGACACCTTTGTTTTGGGAGGAAATACCTACAGATTTAATTATGGTAAAGGAATGACAATTAATGTATCTCCATCAAGTGGTCCTCCTACGATCCCATCCTGGTTTTCACAACAATTGCCCTTATCTTTTGATTTGGCAATGGATATCCAACGTTTTAGAGCACATATGGATTCAAAATTCCAATATAGAAGAAGTAAAGAAGAAATTATGGAATTTATTTATGATTACCTTTATGTTGATGATTTTGCAGCAAATTCAATTTACGAATATTTTGTTGAGCAATTCAAGTATGCCCAAATTCCAAGCAATAGAAAAATGTTGGTGGAATACTATAGGGGCTTTGGTGATAGACGCTTTGTAATATTCCACAGTTTATTTGGAAGAAAGGTAAATGATGCACTCTCAAGAGCAGTAGCTTACTTAGTGGCAAGAAGATATAATGCAAACATTACAATATCCATATCAGACAATGGATTTTATCTGAGTTCAGATAGTAAAATTGGTGGGCTTGAATCATTTAAAGAGTTAACACCAGAAAACTTCAGGCCGATACTGACACAGTCCCTAGATAAAACCGAAACGTTAGCCAGCAGATTTAGACATTGTGCCGGCCGCTCATTAATGACATTAAGACGATATAAAGGAGAATCAAAATCCGTTGGTCGCCAGCAAGTACGTGGAAAAATATTGCTTAAATTTGTACAGGAAATGGATGAAAACTTTTCTATATTAAAAGAAGCAAGAAGAGAAGCGCTAGAAGATTATATGGATGTTGAAAATGCATTAAAAGTAATTGAATGGATTGCATCTGAAGAAATGGAAATAAAAACTATAAATACAGTTATTCCAACACCATTTGCATTTAATTTAGTATCACAAGGCTATCTTGATGTGTTAAATCAAAATGATAAAGCAGAATTTACTAAAAGGATGCATAAAGCAGTGCTTGACCAAATCAAAGATAAGTTGTCGGATTTATACTAATGTCTTAAAACACAAAAAATATTTAATAATAAAAAATATAATAAAATAAGTTAATACTACGGTGATAATATGACAAAATGGACTGCAGTCGTTATAGGATTTATATTAGCCATAACAGTAAAAGCATTTTTTGCACCATATGAATTTATAGGACTATTAATAGTAGGATTCATTGTTGGTTATCTTGCCCATGATGGGGCAATAGGCGGACTCTGGAATGCTACTGTTGCTGGAGCTTTTGGAACAATAGTTGCTTCAATATTATTTATTTTAGTAGTAACAATGGGAGGAAGTGTTTCAGGAGTATTTGGAGGACTTGCAGGATTCACAGTATCTGGAGTTGCCAGTATTTTCGCGATTATAGGTGATTTAATTTATTATGCAATTGTAATGGGAATTACAGGAGCTTTAGGAGGATTACTATCCTCAAAAGATTAAGGAGATCATAGAATGCCAAAAATAAGAACTGATATTAACTGGAAATCATTAATTGTTGGAGCAGCCATTTCAGCCGCAATAGTTATTTTCGCATCCAAAGGTTATGATTTGTTATATGGATTTACAGCAATTGGATTATTGTATGTTGGATATGAAGCAAAAAACCTTAAATATGGTGCCATTCTTGGAGCAATAGCATCAACACCAATTATAATTTTACTATTGCAAGGAACCTTAGGTGAAATGAGCGGTTTTTACATAACCGATTTAGGAATCTTAATAATGTCTCTAAGCATTATTCTTGTTGGAATGGTAATTGGTGTTGTCGGTGCATGGATTAAACAAAGCCGTGAAAAAGCAAAAATTGAATACAAAAAACAACAAAAAAGCGGCAAGAATAAAAATAAAAAACAAAAAAGCACTACAAAAAATATACCAAAAAACTAGTTTTTTAGATTAAAATAAAAAAAATAAAAAATAATAACAAAATTATGTTATTATTTTTTCTAATTCGTCTCTTTCAATAGCATTTTTAATTTCTAAAGCTACTCTTCTACCCATACTCATTGGTTTACCATAAGTTAAGTAGGAGTAAGGAGATCCGTCCATAAATGTGTTAGTTCCACCATCAGTTCTTGCACTAATTTCAAAACAGATTACTTCCAAATTATCATTTACTAATGTTTGCATACAGAATGGACCGTTTAATCCAGGTGCAACTAATTTTTTAGCACTTTCTGTTAATTTATCAGCAATATCAAATACTTGTGGAAGTAATGATTCTCTAATTACAGCAGGGTGGTTACCTGTTACAACATATGAAGGGCTTAAATCAATATCTAATTGATCTTTAGCAGGCATTCTTACAAAACCGTCAATACTAGATTCATATCTTGTATCCATACCCATTAATTCAACTTTATCATCTAAAGCAGAGTAGAAATAGTGGATACAGTAATTACAACCAGATACGTATTCTTCAATGTGTGCTGCAGCCACATCAGAATCGTCTAACCATCCACGGTTTTTCATTGCATCAATTTTAGAATCAAATTCTTCAGGAGATGAAGCTACAAAGTAACCTCTTCCACCTCTTGCCCCAGGGAATTTGACCATTACTGGCCTATCGATTTGGGAAGGGTCATCATATTTATAAGGAATACGGACATTACCTTCAACAAGTAATGCTCTTTCTTTATCTCTTTCAGCTTCCCATCTTAAAACATCCCTATTACCAAACATAGGTACGTTGAATTTATCTTCAACGTTATCTAAACCAGCATATGCTACAAAGGAACCATGTGGGACTACAATAGCATTCATATCTCTCAATTGTTGTTGAACGTCTTCATTAACAATATCTTTAAATTCGTCGACAATAATGTATTCATCGGCGACGTTAAATCTTTGATATGGAACTTCTCTTCCTTTTTCACATACGATAGCTGTTCTAAAGCCTTCTTCTTTTGCACCTTGCAAGATATGCAAAGAAGTGTGGCTTCCAAGGGTAGCAAGGGTTATTTCATCCTTGTCATACTTACTTAAAATCTCCAAAATATCTTCCTTTTTTACTTCTCCCATAATTATCAATCCTCGAAGATTATAATACTATTTATATAATTATAAATTAATAACTGTTTTTATTTGAAAATTTAAAAATAATGATTACCAAAATATTATTGAGGAAAAAAATATGCTAATCGGATTAATTTCAGACACACATATCCCAGATAGAGCTAGAGTACTCCCTGAAAAGGTATTGACATCATTTAAAGATGTGGATTTAATAATACACGCTGGAGACTTAACTACAACGAGAGTTATTGATGAATTAGAAGATATTGCTCCAGTAATTGCAATTCAAGGAAATATGGATAGGGTAGCGGGATTGAAATTGCCTAATGCAAAAACCATTGAAGCTGAAGGAGTAAAAATTGGAGTGGTTCATGGCGAAGTCTACCCTAGGGGGGACACTCAACAGTTATTATATCTAGCAAGACAGTTAGACGTGAACATTTTAGTTTCAGGACATTCCCACCAACCAAAAATAGAACAAGTAGAAGATGTTTTATTATTAAATCCAGGTAGCCCAATTGTTCCAAGACTAGCTGACAGAACTGTTATGTTGCTTGAAGTTAACGATAAAAATGTTGATGTAGAAATAATTAAAATTGGAGCACCAGTATGTAGTGCACTTGATTTTAACCAATATCCGAGGGATTAAAATGGGTAGCAGATGGCAAATGGAAAGAAAAAAAGACCCTTATTATAAAAGAGCTAAAGCGGAAGAATATCGTTCAAGAGCTTCTTATAAACTTAAACAATTAGATAAAAAATACAAAATAATCAAAAAAGACAATACTGTAGTTGATTTAGGAGCTGCACCTGGCGGTTGGTCCCAAGTAGCCCTGGAAAAAGTTGGAGAAGAAGGTATTGTCGTAGGCGTTGATTTAAATAGGATAAGGGCACTTCCTGATGAAAATTACTATAGAATAAAAGGAGATTTTACAACACAAGAAGTGCAAGATAAAATCATTCGCGTAATCGGTGGAAAAGCAAAAGTCGTGATGAGTGATGCATCACCAGAATTATGTGGAATTAAAAACTTAGATCAACTCAGGTCAATAGATTTGACAAACTCAGTAATTGGAATAGCGGATAATATTTTAGAACAAAAGGGCAATCTAGTTATGAAAGTATTCCAAGGCCCAGAATATAAAGAAATGTTAGATGGACTTAAAAAGAAATTTAGACAGGTAAAAACAACTAAACCCCCATCTTCCCGTAAAAAAAGTTCTGAAATGTATGTTGTTGGTTTAGGATTTAAACACAGAATAAAAAAATGAAAAAGAAAAATTATTATAGATTTTCATACGCTACACGAGCAGCTTGTAATTTTTCTTTAGCAAATTCAATTCTACTATCTACTTCATTTGATGGCTTACCCGCCTCCAAAGCAGATTGGACATTATCGATTGCAGATTTTGCCTTAGTTAATTGTAATTTTGCATTATTATACTTTTCAATGGATGAAGGACCGCCTTCATAATAGGTAGATTTGATTGATTCGAACTTACCTTCCAATTCAGAATATTGTGATTTAAGCTCTGCTAACTGATCATATTGATTTCCAGAAGAAATACCATCAGTAATTGATTCATTAACAATGCTGAATCCAACATAAGCTACAACAATGATTGTGGAAATAATCATGATAATCCCAACAACAGAAATCATCATAGAAGTAGATTTGAATAAGCTTAATCTTGATTTTCTCATAATTACCTCAATATAAGTTAAGTATTAATTGTTTTATTAATTTTAATATATAAATTTTTTAATTAAAACAAAAAATATTCAGTGTTGCAACAAAATTGCAATAGTTGCAACAGGAATTGCAACACCTGTATTCAAAAAATTATATACCATAACTAATACATCAGATAAGAATTATCATAATAAAATAATGTATGACACACACAATGAAAAACAATATCCTTGATATATAAAAATTATAATACTATGATATATAAATCATATAATATGTCAAGTAATAGTATAACCTGGACAAGCTTTTGTCAAGGCATGAACTCAATTGCCTACTGGCTGCTCCAGAACAAAAAGAAATATAAGAAACGGGATTACTACCAAATACTCAAATTAAAAGGTAGTTGTAAAGACGTAGAAAAGCGCGCGAAAAAATTAGGCGATGATAAGCTAGTTTGTATGTACACAATGGCAGCTATTAAAGATAACAAGTCTTTAGACTTCCTTCCAAACTATGTAACATTAAAGAACGGCCTTCAAATAGACAAAGCTGAATATGTTGACATGGCCATAAGGACAGAAGCATTCATTAAAGCTAATGGAAGATATCCTGCCATAGTATATAGGAAATCAACATTACCGGACTATAACGATTCGACAATGAAGCTATTCATCAAAACCTTCAATTATAAAGGAAACACTATAGATGAGGCCTTAGCTATTATAGCAAATAAGAAATTATATTCCAAGTATTTTGATTCTCAAAAAACAGATAAGAAAACAATTAATGATGCAAGTAAAGGCACTGGTTCCAATTGTGTGGATTGGGGACAAGTTTATTATCGTATAGCAAAATCATTAGGTTATGATGTGCAATTTGTCCACGTCAAATGTCGTGTAAGTGGTACTGGCCATATCAGATTAAGGCTGAGACATTCCAAACATACATCCGGAAACTGGATCAACCGTGACCCTGCTGCAGTAGCAGATACAACTTCAGGTAATGTTAAATCTCTCTGGTGTGAAGATGGATACCTCATTGCATACGATCCAAGCTGGATATTTAGTGATTTATATAGTAGTTAACGGTGATAATATGAATTGTGGCGAAATGATTGAGCATTTAAAAAAATTTCCAAAGGATAAACCAATAAAGATAATGGGATGGTACAGCATCATAGAAACAGATGAACCTGAAGAGATACATGAAGTAGGTTATCTCAAAGAAGTAGACTTTAACACTTTAGAGGTTAAAGGAGATATTAAAGACTTTGTAGCTATTGTTACTGAGAAATACCATGAAATAGCTAGTGAATTTCCATAATTAGCTGATTGACCTTAACATCGGCCTTCAGCTATTCAAAAGTTACTTTCCGAAACCCTTTCATATATATCACAGTGGAAAACTGAATTGATTTGTGGAAGGGCTTCCGTTAATGTTAGTGTCCTATCATTAAATGAAAGAAAAAAAGTTGTAATAAATTTAATAATAGTATTCCAATGAATATTTGTTTTAAATAAGGATGATGTTTAGAAAATTTGGATAAAAAAATAGAAAAAGTGATTAAATGAATCACTTAAAGAGTTATGGTGATGTATTCACCATCTATATACATGCGTTGACCTTTTAACATCTTTTCTGCGACATGGCCAACACCAGATGTATTATTTTCATAAACTTGTTCAACGAATTTTTTATCTCTACAACGTATCATTACCTCAACTAACGTTGGAAGACCAGCATTTTGTCCTTCAGCAATTTTATTTACAATAAATTGTTCTCTTCCTTTTAAAACTGCTTGCTGAAACAATTTTTCATCTTGCAAATTAGGATTTAAAATTGCTGCTGCTCGAACACGAGGATCATCATCGTTTAAATAAACCTCTTTTAAAATAGTTTCATCTGAAATCATTTCAGCGGCTTCCTTTCTTTCACGCCAATCACTACTTTTTATCATTTTTTCATAGTTCGGTTTTTTTGGTTTTGATTTGAATAAATCTCCAAGACCCATATTATTATCTCCAAATTGTTTTTAAATTTGTCATTTCATCCTTTATAAACGTCCATTAAATGTAATTTCATTTTAATTTCTTCTAATGTTGTAGCTTTTCTATAAGTCATATATGATGACTCACATTTTAGACACCAACTATTATATTTAAAAGAATCCAATTTCCTATTAGGGTCACCAATTGTGTACCCACAGTCCATGCATTCTCTAACCATCATAATTACACATCCTATAATTTACTGTATTGAAATTTTATCAAAGCATATACTTCAACACATTTAACATTATCATTTTAAAAAAATTAGATATAAATTTATCCTGCCCAACCTCCAATACCATCCCAACAGGCTTCAAGATTTCTACCATTAACTCCACGCATTACGACCATTCTATGTGCTTGTAACATAAGTTCCATTCCACCAGCGTCAGCCAATTTTTGACCAATATCACGTAAAGGTTGAGATTCAGGAGACCGCATTATAAAACCACGAGGGTTACGGCTATATATCCTCACAATTTCATCCACACTTTCTTTCAATACTTTTTCTTTACTAGGTTTAAAAAAATCAAATAACCCCATAAAATCACTCTTTATTGCTTTAATTGAAATTTTATCAAAGCATATATATATATAGCGGTTTGAATTTGGGGCGCGAAAAAATTTTAAAGACCTTAAATAAATATTTAACATTAACAACAGCCATTACCTATTCAAACTTAATTTCTGAAACCCTTTCATATATATCGCAGTGGAAAATCAGATTTCAAATCCAAAATCACTGCCGTTAATGTTAATGTCACTCCATTAAATGAAAAGGAAAAACCAGCTATTAATTATATCCACATTAACATCCATTATTCCACAGGCCAAACTACTTTTGAAAATTAGTTTTTATTATCAGATAATTATCTCATTATTTCCATTTATTAACAAAGCTGAAAATAAAGCGTCAGCATCAGCTAACTGAAAAAATAGTTTTTACTCCTGGTTCAATTCCTCATAAATTTGTAATCCAAGATCAGTAAGTTTATGTAGTCTCCCAATTCTGTCTTCAGGATTTTCACATACGACAATATCTCTGTCTTTTAAATCCCTTAATGCTCTCGAAACTAGACTGAAATCTACATCCATTATTTCTTTGATTTCTGAAGGTGTCTTTCTTGTATTAGCGATTATATTTACGATTTGTTGACGATTTTTTGTACGTTTGACATAGCCCAATGCCTTGATATATGTCGAGCTATTAGTATCGGTTGACATGTTAATCTATATCATTTGACAAGTAAATATTATGCTATTTTTATTTTATTGTTATTCTATTGACAACGAACAATCTTTAATTAGATTTGCACATACTAATTAAAAACTTTTGTCATATCTTAAAAATAAAAAATAGACTTAATTGATAAGTTATAACATATATTTGACATTTAAATTAATTTAAATTTCAATTAAATTCATTCGGATAACTTATTGGTAATTTGTGTTAAAATAAGAAAAAAAGGAAATCGTA
>JAILDN010000092.1 GCA_024689425.1 Methanobrevibacter sp. | reverse complement strand
GACAGTATTCTAGCTTAAAAATTTAAATTCATAAAAAAGAGTTAAACAATAAAATAAGTTCAATCCTTTAGGATTTTAATAAATGAAGTGATTAGTAGAGTGAATTTACCTAAAGGATTATTTAGTGAACTTTTATTTTATTTGCATTAGCATATATAATATTTAATTTTATGGTATAAAAAGGTATCGAAGTAATACTTTTTTGGGTATTTTTTAACATTTTTGAATAAAATTCTAAAGAAGTTTTTCAGCAAATATGCGATTGAAATTAACTATTTTTTTTTAAAAATTTTTTTCTACTAGAAATGCGATATGGTCTTTTTCGTAAGGTTCCAGTTTTACTTTTTCAATGATTTTAAAACCTTTCTCTTTCAATTTCTTTTCTTCTTCCTTGAAAATCTTTTTAGGTTTCTGTATAACATCAATACTTCTAGCTTTAATCATTAACATTCCTAATGCATCATACTTTCCAAATAAATTCATATTGTCCATAAATAAACTTGATTGGGTAGGTTGGGCAACATCACAGTATATTAAATCAACCTTTTCGATAATATTCATGTATTCTTTAGGTTTAGTTGCATCGCCAAGTATTGGGTAAATATTAGGTCTTTGACGGGATAGTCTAGTTAACTTTTTAGCTGTCACTGGTGAAAATTCAACAGCATATATTTTTCCATCATATGCAATGTCTGAAATATGTGAAACTGTTGTACCTGTGGATGCACCAAGATAGAGGACTTTAGAATTATTTTCAATTTTTAAATTGGTTAATCCGTTTAAAATGGCTGCTGCTAATTTTGACCTTCTAGGATTCCATAATCTATATTCAACATCTTCTGTAATTAATTCTTCACCATATACTGAAATTCCTGGGGTCAAATTGCGTGTTGCAACTTGTTTATCCTTTAAAAAAACATCCATTTTCTATTTCCTCCTTCTTTTTTTAGCTTTTTTTAGCTTCTTTTTCACTTTTAGTTTTTCTTCTTTTCTTTTTTTAGTTGTTTTTGTTGGAAATGGATTATTTTTTTCTATCTTTTCTACTTTTGCAAGGAATTCATTAAATATTTCTGGGTTAAAGTCATGAGTGAAAACATCTTTTCTCACGGCCAAGGATATCCTTGATGCAAGTAATCTGGCAATTTTACCACGATTCCACCATTTTGATCCCCTAACTTGGGGGTGTTGGTAGATCAAACCATATTTTGGAGGTCTGTCTCCACTTTTTAAATGTCTAAATAGAGCTTTTTCAGCTCCCATGATTTGCACGGTACTTGAAGGATAGGTTGCTAATCTTTTAAGGCCTCCTGCATGAGATATCAACTTAGCGCCAAGTGAAGAACCAACTAATAATTTTAAATTAGGAGCTATTGTTTCCATTTTTTTATCAATATAATTGATTATGTTCTTTCTTGTTTGCTGAAGTTCATAAATTGATTTTGCATAGTTATTCATTATTTCCAAATCCGCAGGGTCAATATCCTCTTCGATATCCAACATATCCTCTGGAAATGCATCACTTTTAGCATTAATTATTTCTTCTTTTGTTTTATTTTCATAAATCAGTTTAATGTAAGTTTCATTGTTTTTAATCAAATCCATTTCTGGGAAATATAGGGCATACCATTCACGTATTCTTTCAATTAATTTAGAAATGGATTCGTCAATTTCATCAATAGAGTTGATGGCTTGAATTAAATGTTTGTCCTCTGAAGATTGTGCTTTTTTCATTTTATAGATGGCAAATTTCTGATAGATTTCATTATTCAAATCCTCACCATAATTACTCCTCACTAATAATCCGGCAAGATTCGGATTTTGAACCTTCACTTTTTCTGAATTATAGTCTGAAGCACGTTTGTTTGATTCAATAATGATTGTATCATAATCATCAGATAGTTCATTTATCAATTCTTTTTCTTCAGTTGGAATTTCTTTATTGTCAATTTCAATAAGTTTTTGAAGGATTTCCTCTTCGTTAAATAATTTTTTTGCAATTAATTTTCTATCTTCATTAAAAGCATAAAATCCTTTGGCAGAGTAAGTTATATAACATTCCATGTTTTTAAATTATTTTCTTTATTTCTAATATATTTTGCTTTCAAAAACTTTTTAATAATTTAAAATCAAATATTTGCATAATGTCAAAGCAAAGTTTTAGAGATTTAAAAGATGCAATTGAATTGAAAGACGGTGAAATAGACGAGCTTACAATGGAGCTTGAAAGTAAAAATGAGGAAATTAATAAATTAAAACTCTATTCTACCAAATTAAAATACGAAAATAAGAATTTGGAAGACAAGCTCGATAATGAAATCAATAATGAGAAGGCCAAAATTAAAGAACTTGATGATTTGGATAAAAAAGTCAAGGAAAAACAAGAAATAATCGATGACAAACAGGACCAAGTGAAATACCTAAGAAGCCTAATCGATGACTATAAGGTTCAAATCAATGAAAATACCGAAAACTTAGAGATACAACTTAGGAAAATTTCTAAAACCTATGAAGGATTATTGGAACAAAAGGATAAGATTATTGAAAAACAAGATGAAAACATCAAATTGTTAATGAAAGAAAAAGAAGAGATTATCAAAAACAATAAAACCAATATAATCAGTTTAAAATTACAAAATGATAACTATCGCCAATTATTGGAAAAATATGAAAAATAATTTCTTATCCTATTTTTTTTTAATTTCATTAATTATAAATTACTTGTAAAATAAACATTAATACATAATAAAATTTTGGTGGAATTTATGTTAAAAACTGATATCTGTGGGGTTCAATTTAGAAATCCTTTAATGTTGGCTGCCGGAATCATGGGAAGCACGGCTTCTTCCATGAATTGGGTTTTAAAATCCGGGGCAGCAGGCGTTATTAGTAAATCATTCTCTTTAAAGCCTCATCCGGGTTATAAAAATCCTACTACTGTAGCTGTTGATGGCGGGATTATCAATGCAATAGGTTTATCCAATCCTGGTGTTGATAACTTTAAAGAGGAATTAAAACAAATTAACAGAGATAATAATGTTGTTATTGCATCCATTTACGGTGCTACTCCAGATGAATTTACACAATTGGTTGAAGAGATTAATCCTATTGTTGATATGATTGAGCTAAACATTTCATGTCCTCATGCTATGGAAGGTTATGGTGCCTCTATTGGTCAGGATTGTAATTTAAGTCATACTATAGTTTCTGCTTCTAAAGATGCCAGTGAAGTTCCAGTCATTGCTAAACTCACTCCTAATGTAACTGATATCACTGAAATTGCAAAAACTTGTGAGAATGCTGGAGCTGATGCTTTAAGCTTAATCAATACTGTAGGTCCTGGAATGAAAATCAATATTGATGTTGCAAAACCGGTACTTTTCAATAAGTTTGGAGGTATGAGCGGAAAGGCAATTAAGCCAATAGCAATCAGTAATGTTTATTCCGTTTACGAAGCGGTTGATGTTCCAATCATTGGTGTTGGTGGTGTTTATACCTTTGAAGATGTAGTTGAATTTATTTTCGCTGGTGCAAGAGCAGTTCAAATAGGCACAGCTATTATGGATGAAGGAGTTGAAGTATTTTCTAAAATCAATAATGATTTGGAAGAATTCATGAAAAATAAAGGTTATTCGTCCATTGATGAGATGGTTGGACTTGCACATGGGGGTGAATAGTATGATTAATGCACCTCAAATCGTTGAAATTAAAGAAATTGTCAGTGAAACTCCAACCATTAAGACATTTAAATTCGATTGGGATAGCAATAAATTTGGTGAGGTAAATCCTGGTGAATTTTTAATGATTTGGAACTTTTCAGATGAAAAACCAATGTCCATATCAAATATTAGCAATAATGAGCTTTCAATTAGTGTTAAAAATATTGGAGAATTCACTTCCCAGCTTCACGATTTAAAAGTTGGCGATGAGATTGGTGTTAGGGGAAGCTATGGTAATGGATTCAACACAGATTTCGATGCCAAAAAACTATTGGTTATTGGTGGGGGAGTTGGCATGGCTCCTGTAACTGCTTTAACTCATAAATTAGTTGAAAACAATGAAGTTGATGTTTTGGTTGCAGCTACAACTAAAGACGAATTGTTGTTTTTAGAAGATTTAGAAAATGTTGGTGCAAATGTTCATCCATGTACTGATGATGGATCATTTGGATTTAAGGGATACGCTTCTGATTGTCTTAACAGTTTACTTGAAGATTCAACTTATGATTATGCATTTGTTTGCGGACCTGAAATAATGATGATAGGAATATTCAATATCCTTGAAGATGCAGGAATACTTGCAGATTATTCTCTAGAAAGATACATGAAATGTGCGCTTGGAGTCTGCGGTCAGTGTTGTGTTGATAATACTGGCTGGAGAATTTGTATGGAAGGGCCAGTTTTTAACTCTGAAAAAATAAGATTAATTGAAGAATTTGGAAAATACAGACGTGATGCTTCCGGTGTAAAGTATTAGTGGTTGATTAATATGGAAAAAGATTTAAAAGAATATATAACTCCTCCAGTAATGCTGATATTGTTTTTATTAGCACTTTCACTGATATTTATATTTCCAGTTTTGGACATGATAGTCCTGGGGGCAATTTTAGCTTATGGTGTAAGGCCTATTGCTAGAAGAATTCAATCAAAACTCAAATTTGAATCAGTTTCCATATTACTTGCAATGATTTTGGTAATCATTCCTCTGGTACTTTTGCTAGCTTATATAGGATTTGAGGTATTTGGACTTTTATCAAATATTTTAGCTTCACAATCAAACTTCGATTTTAATTCAACATTAACACAGATTTCAGCATACGTTCCAGTCAATTCATTTTTGGATCCTAATAATTTAAATTCCACAATTCAGGATGTCAGTAAATATTTAATAACCTACTTATTTGGAAAATTCTCTTCAGTTGCAAATCTTACTCTAGAACTGTTCATATTAGTTGCTTCTGTTTATTACTTCGTTAAAGATGGTGATGATTGTTATAATTTCATTAAATCATTCGTGCCTGAAGATTCAATTGAATTTTTTGACAAAACAGTTGAATCTGTCGAAGATGTTTTAAAAAGCATATTTTATGGCCACTTCCTAACCTCATTAATAATAGGTATTTTCGGGGCAATTGGTTATTCTTTATTGGGTTACCCTTACGGACTGTTCTTGGGTGTCATCACTGGAATATTTCAATTAATTCCTATTTTTGGGCCATGGCCAATTTACTGGACATTAGCTATTTTAGATTTTGTAAATGGAAATTATCCGAGAGTTGTAGTTGTTTTACTATTCGGATTTTTCCTAAGTTTAATAGATATGTATATTAGGCCAGCTATTTCATCCCATCATGCCAACATTCATCCGTTAATACTTTTAATTGGATTTTTAGCAGGGCCATTGGTCTATGGTATTGTAGGTTTTATTATAGGACCGTTGATTCTAGGTATTACTTATGCCGTTTTAGATAGCTTTAGAAAAGAGTTAAAGGGGTCTGAATAATGGAAAAGGAAGTTGTTATTTTAGACATTGACTATATTTCATATGAGGATAGGCCAATAATTCGTTTGTTTTCAAAGGATGGTGACAAAAACGTTGTTTTAATCGATGATTCATTTACACCATACTTATATGTTTACAGTAAAAATCCAGATGAATGTATTGAGGATTTGAATGAATTATTAGAAGATGTCGTCATCGAAAAGTTAACAAAAAAGGATTTTCAGGTTGAAAAAACCTTTATTAAAGTAACATTCACACATCCTCAGGAGCTGTCCAAAAACCGGGATGCGATAAGGGATTTGGATAGTGTTATTCAAATTAGGGAATATGATATACCGTTTTACAGAAGATACCTGATGAATCGTGATGTAATACCAATGACAAAGGTAAAAGCTTCTGGTGAGCCTTTAGATTCATTTTCTGCCTTGGATAGTAAGAAACATGATGTAGAAATAATTAAATTAGACAAACCATTAGAGAGAATAGAAGATAATTTGATTGATTTTAGAATTCTTAGCTTTGACTTGGAAGTAAGGAATCCCCACGGGATGCCGAATTCTTCAGAAGATGAAATCATCATGATTGGCGTTGCAAGTAATTTTGGAATAAATCAGGTAATATCTACAAAAACCAATTCCAAAGATAGAGATGACTTCGTAAATCAGGTGGAATCTGAAAAGGAAATGATTCAAACGTTTGCAGATATCATTAAAGAAAATAATGTTGATATCATTGTTGGATATAACTCAGATAACTTTGATTTTCCATATTTAATTGATAGGGCCAAAATTCATGGTGTTGATTTGGATTTAGGAATGGATGGCTCCGATATTCGTTTTATAAAAAGAGGATATGCAAATGCAGCATCAATGAAAGGATTGATTCACGTTGATTTGTATTTAGTTATGAGAAGATACATGACTCTTGAAAGATACACTTTGGAAAGAGTCTATTATGAACTATTCGGCGAAGAAAAAATAGATGTTCCCGGAGATAGGATTTGGGAATTCTGGGATAATGGCGGTGAAGAATTGGATAATTTATTTGATTATTCTCTTGATGATGTAATATCCACGTTAAAAATCGCAGAACAAACATTGCCACTTAATTTAGAATTAACCCGTATCATTGGTCAGCCATTATTTGATGTAAGTCGTATGGCAACCGGTCAACAGGCTGAATGGTTTTTGGTAAAACAAGCTTACTTTGATGATGAAGTCGTTCCAAATAAACAGGGATCAAACTTTACAGACCGTGCAAATGCTGAAGATAATGAAGGGGGATTTGTACTTGAACCGGATAAAGGATTGCATGAAAATTTAGTGCAATTCGATTTTAGAAGCCTGTATCCAAGTATTATTATTTCTAAAAATATTTCCCCAGATGTTTTAATAACTGAAGATGTTGAAAACTTGGATGATTATAATGTATCTCCAGAACACGATTTAAAGTTCAAAAAGACTCCTCAAGGTTTTATTCCTTCAGTAATTGATAAAATCCTACAGGAACGTTTTAGGATTAAACGTGAAATGAAAGCTTGTGAAGACCCTACTGAAAAAAAATCATTGGATGTACAACAACAAGCTATTAAAAGATTAGCAAATACAATGTATGGTATTTATGGTTTTCCTAGGTTTAGATGGTATTCCTTTGAATGTGCTAAGGCCATTACTTCATGGGGAAGACAATATATTAAATATGCAATGAAAGAATCTGAAAAATATGGTTTTAAAGCAATTTATGCTGATACTGATGGTTTTTATGCAGAGTATACAAAGGAATGATTTATCCCATTATTCTTTCCATTAATAATACTTCTCCTAAAAGGCCTAATTTTTTACGTAGGGGCCTAAATTCACGATTTATAGAATCAGTAAATTAAGTGGTGGTGTTTTTGGTAAAAAAATAAATTAATGAAGAATAATTTGATTATTCTTCAAGGTAGGAATCTAAATCGATTTCTAAATCACTACAAATTTCTTTTAGTTGCTCGTATAATTTGGTATCAATTTCAATTCCATTTTCTTCAGCATCAGCAATTCTTTTAACTTCTAAATCTCCAGGAATTGCAACGGTTTCACCGGTTGCTCTTACTTGGGATACAAAGTCTTCAGTATTAGCTACAAAGTCTCCGAAGTCACCAAATTTGGATGGATCAATTGCTAAGTATAAATCTCCTTTAGTACATTGTTTTTCTGGTGAAGCAGTACCAGTGACTCCCATTCCATATCCTGCTTGTACTAGAGGTCCGGTCAATATTTCAACCATTAATGCAAGTGCATATCCTTTAAATCCACCAAATGGTAAAATTGATCCTCCATCAAGTGCAGCTTCAGGGTCGGTTGTTGGGTTTCCATCTTTATCCAGTGCCCATCCTTCAGGCAATTCTAGGCCTTTTCTTTTTGATTCGATGATTTTTCCACGTGCAGTCACGGATGTTGCCATGTCTACAGTAATATAAGTTTCAGATGGAATACCGATAGCTATTGGGTTAGTACCGATTAATGCATCTTTTCCTCCTAATGGAGCAATTGCAGGGTCGGTATTTGCAATTACCACACCAATAACATTTTCTCTTAATGCTAAATCAGAATAAAATCCGGTTACACCGAAGTGATTAGTGTTGTGAACACCTACACATCCAATACCTACTTCTTTTGCTTTTTTAATTGCTATTTGCATAGCTTTATAGGATACTGCTTGTCCAAATCCACTATTACCATTGATTAATGCAATGGCAGGTGTTTCTTTTTCAATTGTAATATTGTCTTCTAAGTTGATGGTTCCAGCTTCGATACCTACTAAATATTGTGGGAATCTTCCAAGTCCGTGTGATGTAAATCCTTTTAAATCCGCATCAATTGTAGCTTCCGCTACCAATTCGCAGTCTTCCTCACTAGCCCCTAATTTTTTCAATATTTCCTTTACAAGAGCTATTTCATTATCTTTCATTATCTTCATTGTATCCCTCCTAGTATTCTATTTGAGAACCTTCAAATGCATTAACAATAATTTTTTCATCATCGATTACTTTTCCAATTATTTGGCATTCGCAGTATTCTTTTAAAGTATCCATTATTTTTTCAGCTTCATCTTCATCAGTAATGACAACAAAACCGATTCCCATATTGAATACTTTGTACATTTCTTTAATGTCTACATTTTGCTCATAAATTAGCTTGAATATTTCCGGAATTTCCGGCAAGTCATTTATTTCATATCCTACACCTTTTTTCAAACGTCTAAGATTGGTAAATCCTCCACCGGTAATGTGTGCTAATCCATTAATCTTATATTCTTTTTCAAATAATGCTACTATAGGTTTCACATATAATTCGGTCGGTCTTATTAATTCTTCACCTATGGTTGTTGTACCGTTTGGCATTTTGTCATCAACGCTAAATCCTGCATCATCAAACAATGCTTTTCTGGCTAAACTGTATCCATTTGAGTGGATACCATTACTTCTAATACCAATCAATACATTTCCGGCTTCAATGTTTTCTCCACTAATGATTTTATCAACGTCAACAAATCCAATACCGGTTCCAGCCAAGTCAAAGTCTTTAATGATTCCTGGAAGTGATGCTGTTTCTCCACCAATGATGGCTATTCTTGATTCTTCAGCACCTTTAACTAATCCTTCAGCTATTTCAGCTGCTCTCATTGGATCTGGTTTTTCAACAGCAAGGTAATCAACTAATGCTATTGGTTCAGCACCCACGCATAAAATATCGTTTACAACCATAGCAATACAGTCAATTCCAACAGTATCATATTTGTTCATCATTTCAGCTATTAAAATCTTACTTCCTACACCGTCAGTACTCATTGCAATAGCTTTATCGCCTAATCTGACTAAAGCGGCATAATGGCCGCTATCAGTAATTATATCTCTACATTTTAATGTTGATTGGAGTTTAGCTGCAATTTCAGAAACAGTTCTTGCTTCTAAATCAATATCAACACCAGATTCTGAATAAGTAACCATGTATTCACCTATAAGCATTTTTTACAAAAATTTATTAATATTATTTAAATGTTTGTATTGGATAGTATATATTTTTTATTAATGTATTCTAACACTATCTAAATTAACTGGAGTCCTTGTTTCAATTTTATAACTTCTATGAATTGATGAAGCTAAGTCAACTGCTTTTTTAGGATCTCCGTGGCATGTAATAACTTTTTCAGGTCTTGGATTAAGTCTTTTAACATATTCCATTAATTGTCTTCTGTTAGAGTGACCACTGAATCCGTTAATGGTCTTAACTTCCATATTCACATGGAATTCTTTAGTTCTACCATCCTCATCTTCAAGAGGAACATCTTTTCTTCCTTTTTGGATTCTTCTACCAAGTGAACCTTCGGATTGATATCCTACAAAGATTAAGGTATTTCTTTCATCTTCACATAACCATTTGAAGTATTCTACAGAGTTACCTCCAGTTAACATACCTGAAGTTGATAAAATGATTGCAGGTTCTTGACTTTCAACAATATCCTTTCTTTGGTTGAAGTTTTGAACTTTTTTAAACATTTCTGAGACAAATGGGTTTCTTCCCATGTGGAAAATTTGATCCCTTAAATCTTTACTTAAGTATTCAGGTCTTGCGGTATGGATTGCTGTTGCTTCCCAAATCATTCCGTCAATGTAGATTGGGACTTCTTCAATCATTCCGTGTCTCATGTATTCTTCAAGTACTACCATAAGTTCTTGTGCTCTTCCTACAGCAAATACTGGAACCAATACTTTTCCGCCACGTTTTAAAGTTTTGTAGATGGTTTTCATCATTTCTTTTTCAGCAGAATTTCTTGATGGCTGAACGTCTTCCCTACCACCGTATGTACTTTCCATAATGACTGTTTCAGCACGTGGGAATCTTATGGTTGCAGGTTCAAGTAATCTGGACGGTTCATATTTGAAATCTCCAGTGTAAACAAGGTTGTGTGCTCCATCTCCAATGTGCATATGGGATATTGCTGAACCTAGGATGTGTCCTGCATTATGTAATGTTAATCTGATATCTGGAGAGATGTCCGTTACCTCACCGTAATCTAGGGTGAGCGTATTTTTAATTGCTTTGTGAATGTCTTTCACGTTAAATGGTAACGGATTACCTTCTCTGTGAGCGATATCAATATGGTCTAATTGTAATAATGTTGTCAAATCTCTGGTTGGAGTTGTACAGTATACTGGTCCTTCATATCCATAATGATAAAGGTATGGTACAAATCCACAATGATCCAAGTGAGCGTGAGAAATAATTACTGCATCTAATTCTTCAATTGAGAATTCTGGAGCAGTTAAATAAGGAAATGCTGTTTTATTATCTGGTGCAGCTACATTAACACCACAATCTAATAATACGCGACTGTTAGGTGTTTGTAAAAGCATTGATGAACGTCCTACTTCTTTAAATCCTCCCATGGAAGTTACTCTAGCCCAATCATTAGGATATTTACTTCCTTGGTGTATTTGACGTCCAAGTCTTTGTAATAATTTTTTTCTGTCTTTACTATTATTCTTTAAAGTAGTCCTGATTTTACCAATAACATCTGAACTAATTGGTGGTGTTCTTAATATTTTAGGCGCCCAACCAGTATTCTTAACAATGTTTCTTGATGTAGCACCATATTTTCCAATGACAAGTCCGGGTTTTTTAGCTGTAATAACAACTTCTCCAGTTACAGTGTCAAAGTAAATATCGGTAATTTCTGCACCTTCAGGAACAATTTCATGAATTTTATTAATTGTTTCTTCAGGACCAAGTAAAGCACTTTTGTCAGATCTAATAATAATTCTTTTTCTAAGCTCTTTTGCAAGTGATCTTATTAAATCACCGTTTTCAGTAATAACTTGTGGATTTTTAGTGTAAACTACTACTTCAGGTCCTTCAAATTCAACTTTGGTAACCTGTGTTGTTTTAGGCAGTTTAGCTAAAATCTCTTTTTTAATTTCATCTAAAATATCTGAAGTCATATAATCCCTTCAAAAAAAGTTTAGTGTATATAATAGCCTGTGAAAAGCTCTTAAGCTATAATTAGTTTAACTTCACAAACTATGTACACTTATTATATAAAAAAATAGTTAGTTTATGAAAAATTAGTTATCGCTTAAATTTTCTCTAGAATCTCATTAATTTTTTCATTATCTAACATTTCAAAGCCGTTTTTGTCCACTTTAGCGACTAAATATCCGTTTCCTGAATATGTGTCACGTTCAGCGGCAGCTCTTATAGCTCTTATGGCTATTTCAATTCCTTCGTCAGTTGTAATATCTTCACTGAATCTGTCTTCTAAAACACCGTATGCTACGATAGAACCTGATCCAGTAGATATGTAAGTATCTTCAATCATACCGCCAGCTGGGTCGAGTGAGTAAAGGGAAGGTTTATCTCCATCCATACCTCCGAGTAATGTTTGAACATACATTGGGCCTGAACGTAATATGTTTGCAGTTAATGATGCTGCAGCTTTAACACTGATTGCATCGTTGTTTCTCATCTGATATAAGGAAACTTCTGCTTCAATTACTTTCATAAGGCTTTGTGCATCTCCAACAGAACCAGCTATGGTTGTTACGATGTGATCATCAATTTTAAATATTTTTTCTGCGACTTTGTGAGCTACTAAGTTACCCATACTAGCTCTTCTTTCGCTTGCAAATACAACACCATCTTTACAGGTAATACCCACGGTTGTTGTACCTTCTAAAATTTTGTCATCCATTTAAAAACACCTCTATAAGTATTTAAAATATAATTTCAACTACTTTTAGGTTATCTCAATAAAATATAATTTTATTTAAAATCAGAATCAATGTCAGTTTAAACTAACAATTAATTATTAGCCATTCTAAGTATATAAAGTTTTCTTAATTTTTGAAATATTATATTAAAATGTATAATTTTGGCCTTGTATTTTTAAAATAATGTTGAATATTCCTTTATAAAGGTTAAAAATTTTTCTAACATATTATTTTAAATAGTTCTTCAATATAATTATCTATTAGAACTTATGTTTTCAAAAATTTTTTCTTAAATTTATGGGTCGTGTTTTAATGAAATATAAAAAGATTGGGGATGTTTTAATATTAAATGATAATCCCGGTAATTTGGAGGGATTGGCAGGAAAACATAATGTAAAAACAATAATGGTGGTAGATCATATTCAGGGAACCAAAAGAGAACCGGTCTTTAATGTGTTATATGGTAATGAAACCGAAACTATCAATAAAGAAAATAAATGCCTTTTTAAACTGGATTTGGCTAAAGTAATGTGGTCTAAGGGAAATACCAATGAACGTTTAAGAATTGCTAAATTGGTAGATGATAATGAGACTGTTTTGGATATGTTTGCAGGAATTGGCTATTTTTCAATCCCTATAGGTGTTCATTCCAATGCTGAGAAAGTAATTTCTATTGAAATCAATCCCAATTCTTATTTCTATTTGTGTGAAAACATTAAATTAAATAAATGCGATAATATAACTCCAGTTCTGGGGGATTGTTTAGTTGAAACTCCTAAATTCAAGGCAGACCGTATATTGATGGGCTATGTAAAAACTACACACCATTACTTGAAAGTAGCAATTGATAGCTTAAATAAAGGTGGAATAATACATTATCATGAAACGGTTCCTGAAAAATTAATTGAAACGAGACCTATTTCCCGCATTAAGCAAGCTGCAGGAGACAGGGATGTTGAGCTTTTAAAAATAAATAAAATTAAAAAGTATGCTCCGGGTGTAGAGCATGTAGTTATTGACGCTTTAATAGATTGAGTGATTTTTCTAAAAGCGTATCGTTTAGCCATTCACTGTTGATGTATTTTTCATAAATGCATAGTCTTTCGATTAGTTCATAACCCGCATCATTAGTTAATTTTTCTAAAACATCTAATGTCGGCCATGGAGATGTTGGGTTTACATAGTCATGACTTACTGGGGATACTCCGCCCCAATCATCAGCTCCACAAAGCAAGAACACCTGTGCGGTGTCATAATTTAAATTTGGCGGAACTTGTATACTAACATCAGTATCTGAGAATAATAAGGTAGCTGCAGTTACAGTTCTAATCATGTCTAAAAGGCTAGGTTCGGGCCAGTCTTTCATTTCAATTTCCGGTGTTGATGTGAAATTTTGTATGATAATTTCTTGAATATGACCGTATTCATCATAAATTTCCCTAATATCAAATAAAGAATCGGCAATTTCTTCAGTTGTTTCTCCTATTCCAATTAAAATGCCTGTGGTATAAGGAATTTTTAGTTTTCCTGCATTTGATATTGTTTCTAATCTTAATTTAGGATGTTTGCCGGGACTTTTTTTATGGGTTGGCAATTCCATCAATCTTTCAGACGAATTTTCAAGCATCAAACCCATTGAAGCGTTTACTTCTTTAAGACGTTTTAATGCATCATAAGAAAAGTTGCCTCCATTGGTGTGTGGCAATAATGTAGTTTCATCCAAAGTCATCTGACAGATATCAACCACATAGTCAACCATATTCTCATAGCCGAATTCTTTCAATCTTTTTAAAACTGCTTCTTCTTCATCGGCATCTTCACCGAATGTAAACAATGCTTCTTTACACCCATATTTCTCAGCATTCTTTAATTCATCTAAAACTTCTTCTTTCGTTTTTAGAATGATGGCTTTACTGTCGTTAGGGTCCTTTTTGAAATTACAATATCCACAATCGTTTCGACAGATTTCAGTTAATGGAATAAAAATATTTTTAGAATAAGTAATAAGGTTATTCTCCCCTTTCTGATTTGCTTCAACCATATATTTTAAAATATCTGAGTCTTTAGCATTCAAAACGGAAAGAATATCTCCTTTTGAATAATTAGTCATTTTTATCTTCTCTTTCAGAGACAGTTACTTCAACGTATAGCGGTGGAAGATTGTTTTTGTCTTCCCAAATTGCAATGATAACATCGAAGCTTGGAAGTTCAAATACTTTATAAGCAACAACCAAACCCATTGATTCCAATTCGTTTTTCATTCTTGAAAAACCTTTATTATCAATTTCTCCTGCTGTAATTTCGCTTTCCTTAATATGCTTGTCTCCAGATTTTAAAATTTCTTCTATTTTATCGGAAGTTGCAGGAATTTCAACTCCTCCGAGTTCATTACCAATTTCTAAAAGTTTATCTTCCATTTGGTCAATTGGTATGGTCTTCATTGTACGACTTCTAACAATTAGTATTCTGGCATTATCTATAGCTGGACGAGATCCCTTAAAAGAATCAAAAAATCCCATCACTTTACCGGCTATTTCATATTGTTTTTTCATCCAATCAGTCCTTATAAACTTAGTTCTGATTTTAGTTCGCCCATGGTTGTTATTTTTTCTGCGAATGCGTTGTGTCTGTGAATACTTTCCTGATTTTCTTGACGGCATGTGATTAATGTATCATCAGGTAAATCTGAGTATTTCTGTGCAATCATTTCCATCATGTTTCTTACACAGTCTTCAACGAAAACAGGTTTTCTATGTGCGTTCATTACAGTAGCGTTTTCATCAGGTCTTTTGAGAAGTTCACATACTGGTGAGGACATTGATTTTTCTATAATATCAATTATATCTTCTCCTTTTACTTCCCATCCTTCTGGAACTTCAACTAACAATGTTCCAATACCTCTTTGGTTGTGTGATGCAAAAGTAACTGTATCAAGCACTTTTTGTGTAGTCTCTTCATCCAAGAATTCTAATAATTTATTTTTATCTGATTCTTTCACAGATTCTTGTGCACAAGGACAAACAGTCATTCCTATTAATTCAGCACCAATACTTTTTCTTATGCTGACATTTCCATCCTCATCCCTAATACCGATTGCTTTTGCTTTTAAGTTAGCCATTTCCTGAGTCTTGTTTTTAGTAACAGGAGACTCACGCATAAACATATAATCAGTAGTCATGGAAATTTCAACACGTTGAGCGTATTCGTGTTTGTCCATCATTTTTTCAACAATCTTAGCACATAATGATTCTACACCAACATTAGTATCGTTAGATACACTATCTAAAACCTCGCTGATGGCTTCAGGGTTTCTTGACATATGAACCCCTTTTTGATTATTTGGCAAATCAACAAAGGCATCAAATGTTGGTAATAAAATTATAGGCCTTTTATTTACTCTTTCGAGTTGCAATAATTTTTTAACACCAGTTACTCCCACTCTAGTCAGTTTTATAGGAATATTTGGCATATCATCTTGTGTGTCTGGTAAACAAATTGCCAATTTAATAACCTCTAACAAATAATTTAATAGTATAAGTATATTGTTTTTAATATATTTAAATGAATACTATATGAATATCATATAAAATTTGTATTTTTTTATTCGATTTTTTTTAAAAATATTCAATTTTCCGATACGAAATTTTATACTTTTTTAAAATTCATATCTTGTTTGGTAATTGTTATTGGTGTAAAAAAAAGTTGTGACAGTAGTAATTAAACTACTGCATTTATAGAATATTGGAAGAGCCCATATCTTCTTTGATAACATCCAGAACGGTTTGGGTGTATGTTCTTTCTATGATTGGGTCTTTTAGTAATTCTTTGATGAATGAATTTAATTCACTTGTATTTCTGAATTTAGCTATTAAGAATGCATCATATTCTCCAGTAACATCATAGATTCCTACAACATTCTTATTGAAGAAGGTTTTTTCTTCCCAGTTTTTGAGTTTTCCTCCTTTAACTCTAACTCCAATAATTGTTGTTAAAACAAACCCTAATTTTTCGTGATCTATAATTGGTGAGAATTTTTTAATCACTCCTGATTTCACCATTTTATCGATACGATTGTGAATTGTTCCTACGGATACATCTAAGTCTCTGGATATTTGTCTGTATGATGTCCTAACATCCTTATTGATGATTTTTAATATTTTAATATCAGTTTCATCTAGTTTTATTATGTTGTCTTTTTCACTTACCATTCTCAATCCCCCAAGATTTTCATAATAATTTTAATTAATCATATATTTATGATATAAATTATTTAAAATTTTGCTATTTTTCATAAATTATTTTTATTATTTTTCATATTTTTTTGAAAAATAAATTTTTTACCTATTCTTTTTTATAACAATCATTATTTTTTCAAATCTATTTAAATAATTTATAAAATTTTAGAATTTCATTGAAGATTTAATAAAACTTCTTTAATTTTATTTAATGGCGCGTCAGTTTTAATGCCGATAGGGCTAAAATGAGTTTTAACAACATCAAATCCATTATTTTGCAATTCTTCAAATATTAAGTCTAATTTTGGAGCACTAATCTTTAGGGTTCTGCATATGGAGTGAATATCATAAAATGTGGTAGGACTTCCGGCTTCAATCAAACAGCTGTTTAGTAATTTTAATGCAGAATCTTTTTTATTTAATTTTTTGTTTTCAGATTCTTCTATCATTTTTGAAATAAACTCTTTATTTTGTATATCTCCAAGCCATAGTGGCCCTGCATGAATTAACTTTTCACCACACTCAGGACAGATTTCAGGAATAGGGGTTGCAATTCCTGCATTGCTTTCGCGGTATAGGCATTCTTTACAATGGCTAATGTAACCCATATTCTCCAATATTTTGTCGGTTTTTCTAGAGCCTTTAATAATCCTTAAATACAATCTCATGTAATGTTCTGTACTGTGTGACAATAGAACTTCAATGCTTTTTGCATATTTTGAAAGTGTTAGTGCACTGAATCCTGCAAGTATCCTGATACCTGTTTCATGGCAATATTCACTTTTGTATGGTTTAGCATTATATTTACGAATACATGGCTCTTTATAGGTTCCACAAAGTGCGGATGTATCTGTGGCGGTTACGCATAAAAGTGAATCTCTTCTAGCACAATAACCTGCTGAATCTAAAAAGGGTGAAGGGGTTCCGAATGGATCAATGTCGATAACATCGAATTTCCCCCGGTTTTGCCTTAAAAACATGCTTGCATCATGTTGGAATATTTCAATGTCTTTCAAGTGATTTAGCTCCACATTATGTCTTTCAAATTCATTTGCAAGTTCACTTATATCGTTAATTGATACAAAACCCACACCGTCGATTTCATTTTTATATCTCACGCCTCTGATTCCACTACCTCCAAACAAGTCACAAATGTCGATATCTCTGTCTTGTTCTTTTTGATATGTCTGCAGGGCAAGAATGGATATGTCTCTATTCAGTTCCATTTGTGGATTATAAAAAACTGGTGCATCAGCAGATACCTTTTCATATTCAGGGAATTGTATTTTTGTCAATCCTTCTTCAATTGTTTTAAGTTTATAATCGTCCAAAGCAATCACTTTTTAATCTCTTAACTAATATTTTAAATATTATTAAATTTAAATATTATTATGATTTGTAAAAGGTGATATTGTGTCAAATATTAAAGTTCCCATAGCAAAACCAATTATTGGACAGGAAGAAATAGATAATGTAGTTGAGGTTTTGAAATCTGGAATGATTGCTCAAGGGCCAAAAGTTTCAGAATTTGAAAAAGAATTTGCATCATGGGTTGATGCTGATTATGGTGTTGCAACTAATTCAGGTACTGCTGCGTTGCATGTAGCATTATTGGCTTGTGGCATTGGTGCGGGAGATGAAGTAATTACCACTCCATTCACATTCATTGCTAGCGGTAATTCAATTGTTTATACTGGAGCAAAACCAGTATTTGGAGACATCGATTTAGAAACTTATACTTTGGATCCTAACACTATTGAAGATTTGATAACCGATAAGACCAAAGCTATCATGCCGGTTCAATTATATGGTCAATCTGCAGATATGGATGCTATTTGTGATATCGCTCAAGATCATGATTTGAAAGTTATTGAAGATGCCGCTCAAGCTCATGGAACTACTTTCAATGGTAAAAAAGTAGGTAGTTTAGGAGATATGGCTTGCTTTAGTTTTTATCCTACAAAAAACATGACAACCTCTGAGGGAGGAATGATTACTACTAACGATGAGGAATTGGTTGGAGAGGCCCATATTTTCAGAGCTCACGGGTCACGTGTAAAGTATCATCACGACGATATCGGTTACAACTTTAGAATGACAGATATTTCAGCAGCAATCGGTCTTGCACAATTAAATGTGATAGATGGATTCAATCAGAAAAGAGCTGAAAATGCTGCTTATTTAAATGAGGGTTTAGCTGATGTCGATGGAGTTATTACTCCTTATGCTAGGGAAGGTTCAACACATGTATATCACCAATACACAATTCGCGTTGAAAAAGGAAATCGTGATGATTGGATTGATGTTTTAACCGAAAAAGGAATTGGAACTGGAGTTCACTATCCTATTCCATTATACAATCAACCAATTTATAAAAAATTAGGATTTACTGGCAGTTGTCCAAATGCGGAAATTGCAGCTAGTGGTGTTATTTCCTTGCCTGTACATCCATCATTGACTAATGATGATTTGGATTTAGTCATTGAAGCAGTTAAAGCTGCTTCAGACAAAATAGCTTAAAAGTCATTAATTGACTTTTAATCTAACATTTTTTTTACTGTTTCTATTTTTGCATCCAAAGTTCTGTTTTCAGCATCACGTCTATCATCTACTTTAATTACAGTATAGACACGACCAACACCAACTTCAAATACTGCTTCCTGTGCTTTGGCTATTGCATCATATAATTCTTTTAAATTATCCGCTTCTATTTGTGTACCCATTCCAGTTAATTGATAATTAAGCCCGGAATCTTTAATTACTTGAACAGCAGCAGTTACATAGTCTTTACATTCTGTTGAATCACAGCCAACAGGCAATATTGCAAAATCTGCAGTTATCATAATATCACTTCCACAAAATTATTTATTTTTAAAATTATAAATCATTTGTTATGGCAAGACTTGATAAAGACGAATTTAATGAAATGATTTTTTCAAGGATTAATAATCTGATATCCGAATACGATTTGATTAAAGAAGGCGAATTAATAGCTGTTGCACTTTCTGGAGGTAAGGATAGTGTTTTAACATTGCATGCTTTAAAACAATATCAAGAAATTTTGGATTTCGATTTGGTGGCCATTAGCGTTGATGAAGGGATTAAAGGATATCGTGGTCATGGTATTGATGCGGCCGTTAATAATGCTCATGATTTGGATATTGAATTAATTCAAAAGTCATTTTTGGAAGATGAAGGTTTTGCTTTAGATGATATTTATGATCAATTTAAAAGTGCTTGCATTCCCTGTGGTGTCTTTAGAAGAAATATTTTAAATAAGACTGCTTATGAAATTGGGGCTTCTAAAATAGCTACTGGACATAATCTCGATGATGAAATTCAGTCTTTTTTAATGAGTTTTGCACGTGGGGATTCAATCAAATTCTCTAAATTCGGACCGGAACTTGATGTTATCCATCCCAAATTAATTCCAAGGATTAAGCCATTATGGAACACTCCTGAAAAGGATGTCGGGCTGTGGGCAATATTAAATGACATTGATATTCATTTGGATGAATGTCCTTATTCGCATTTATCCCTGAGAGCTAAAATAAAAGAGTTTTTAAATGTAAGCGAAGATGAAAATCCTGGTTTGAAAAATAATATAATGGAATCATTTAAAAAGATTTTAACCTTTGAAAATGACATTTCCACTAATTTGAATGAATGCTCAATTTGCGGAGAACCCACCTCTTCCAAGATTTGTAAGGCTTGTGAAATTAAAGAGTTAGTTTCTCAAAATTGCGAAAGCCATATAAGTGATGAATAATGCCACTAATATAAATCCTTCTTTTTTATCAAATTTATCTTGCGTTTTAGCAAATATGAAGCACAATATAGTTACACCTAACATTAATACAATATCTAAAAGCATATTCGGGTTTACTGTTATGGAGCTTATTGCACTACTTGCTCCAAGTACAAATAAAATATTGAAGATGTTTGAGCCGATAACATTTCCTATAATTAACTCGGTTTCACCTTTTCTTAAAGCAGTTATTGATGTAACAAGTTCGGGTAAAGAGGTACCTATGGCCACGATAGTTAAACCCACTAATGTTTCACTCATTCCAAAAGCCATTGCTATATATGAAGCACTGTCTACAACGAAATCTGCACCTATTGCAATCCCCGCAATACCTCCAACAATATAAACAATACTTCTTGGAAGGCCCATTTTAGGTTTTTCGACAATTTTTGCTTCTGTTTTATGTTTTGTAGAGTAAATCAGATAGGCAATGTATAAAACCATTATAATGAGTAAAGCAATTCCTTCAATTTGTGAAATATTCCATCCAATTATAATTATGGCGGATATTATTACAGTAACGATAACTAAAAAGGGCAAATCTGTTTTTAAGACTTCACGATCAATTTCAAGCTCATTTAAAAGAGAGCATAAACCAATAATTAATAATATATTAAATAAATTACTTCCTATTACATTACTAACTGCCAAAGCATTACTTCCGGCCAGTGAAGAAGTTATAGAAACAGCTGCTTCGGGTGCACTTGTACCGAAGGCAACAATTGTTAATCCAACGATTAATGTTGGAATCTTTAATATTGATGCGATATTGCTGGATCCATCAACAAAAAAGTCAGATCCTTTAATTAATAAAACAAATCCGATAATTAATAAAAATATTTGGATACCAAGAGCCATAAAATCCATTTAATCTTCCTCTTCTTTTGTGTAATCTTCACCTAAATCGGTAACAAGTATCTTATCAATTTGATGACCATCTAAGTCAACGATTTCAAAACAGAATCTTTCCCATTGGTATTTATCGTCAATGTCAGGTACAGTTCCACTAATACTTAAGATAAAACCTGCAAGTGTAGTAAAACCATCTTCCTCTTCATCAGGGAAAGGTTCATCAATACCGAATAATTCCTTGAATCTGTCAATTCCAAATCTTCCGTCGATTAACCAAGTTCCGTCATCTCTTTGGGTAGCAATAGGGTCATCTTCTTCATCAATTCCAGGAATGTCTCCGACAATTCCTTCAAGTAAGTCGTTCAATGTGATTAAACCTTCCACACTACCGAATTCGTCAACAACAAGGCACATGTGGACATATCCTTGGTTTTCTTTAAATTCTTTTAAAAGTTCCAGGGTTTCTAAGTTTTCGGAAACAACTAAAGGCTCTTTAACAATGAAATTAATATCAAATTCATTTTTGCTAAACATCATAGAAAGAATATCTTTAGCCTGAACCACTCCAATGAAATCATCTAACTCTCCAGAAGCTATTGGGAAAATTGACCTTTTACTTTCCATGATTTTTACTTTATTTATTTCCCTTGAATCCTCAAGGTCAATCCAGATAATCTCATTTCTAGGAGTCATAATTGTTTCAACTTTTTGATCATCAAGTTTAAAGACTCTTTTAATAATGTTTTCCTCTTCTTCCTCTATGGTTCCGTCTTCTATTCCTTCTTTAATCATCAATTCAATTTCTTCTTCAGTAACAAGGTCTTCATTTCTATTTTCAATTCTTAATACCCATAAAAGAAATCTGCTTGATTGTGCAAGGATAAAACTAACAGGTTTTGAAACTTTTTCAAGGATTAGCATGCTTTTTGCAACTTTTAGGGATACTCTTTCAGGGTCATTTAAAGCAATAACCTTAGGAACAATTTCTCCAACAACTAATGTTAGGTAAGTGGTGACGATAACGACGATTGCAACGCTTATAGGTTCGCTGTATGGAACGAATGAAATCAGTTTGGCAAGAGGTTCGGCAAGTGTTACTCCACCAAAAGCCCCGGTTAATACACCAATAAGTGAAATTCCAATTTGCACAGTTGATAAAAATTCATTCGGATCTTCCAATAAATCAAAAACAATTTGTGCGTTTTTATTGCCTTCTTCTAAATATTTTTGCATTTTCGCTTTTCTAATCGACACAACGGCCAGTTCCGCCATTGATAAGTATCCTGTAAATATTATTAAAATTAATATTATAATTATTTCTATTATTTCTCCAGCCATTTCTAACAGACCTTAAATCATAAATCACTAGCTTTCATAAAGCCAGTGTTTCCATATATTTCGTCTTGCATATCTTGAACCGCAAGGGAAGCATCTTCACGTGTGTTTACTTTTTTGAATATCCTGCGACTTTTAACTTTCAAGGTTTTCCCGCACACACATTTTCGAGTGGCAACACCTTCTTTTGCATATAAAACTCTTCCACAATCGCAACGAAATATAATGTACATAATTATTTTTCCTAAAATTCAGATTATAATATATTTTATTTATCAATATAAAAAGCTTTTTATTAAATTCATTAATTTTTTATTTTTTTTCAACTTAGTGATGTTAATTTATTGAGTTTTAATATTTTTATATTTGGCAATATGAAAATTAATTTTAGAATCATCCAAATATTTGCATGAACAACGGAATAAAGACTCGTGATGGGAGTATTACTAATGTGGCAATACTAACAGCTATATTTGTACCTATAACAACCAATAATATCCTAAAAATGTTGTTGTTCCATAAATCTTTAAAGCTTTCAACATGGGCTAAGTTTTTAATGTCTCTTTGTCTTACTTTCCTATATTTTGCTTCAGTTAAACCTGAAAACCATCCTGCCGCAAGCAATGGATGAATTATGGTTAATGGAGCTACTAATCCACCAACAATTGCAGATTGAATTTTGGATCCGGATAGTATGGAACCTAAAAAGCCCATTATCATACTAATTGCTATGAATTCATATACATTCCAAGAGATATTTATCCCATTAAAATATGCAAGAAAAAATATCACAACAAATAAAATTGGAATTAAAGCCAACAATAATTTTATCCATGGAATTCCATTGTTATCCTCAACTTTATTTAATTCTTCAAGGGGAGGAATTGTTTCCGGATTGTCTAGAAATTCATTTATTCCTGGTTGGTGTCCAGCACCCACAACGGCAACTACTTTGTCTTCCGGAATCCTTAAAAGGCTTCCTGCAAGATAAGCATCTCTTTCATGAACCAGAACTTCATATATTGCCGGCGCTTCATCTTTAAATAGTCCAAGCAAATCATCAAGATTTTCCGGATTTTTCAACTCTTCGATGTCTATTTCTTCATCATCAGTATCAGTAACTAATATTCCGTATAAAAATTTAATTTTATCAATTAAAGACATTCTATTTAATGCACGTTCTAATGTTGTATTGATGTTACGGTCAATAAGGGCTATTGGTATATTCAAATCCTCTGCAGCTTCAATTGCACCTATCATTTCTGAACCGGGAGCAACATCAACTTCAGCACCTATTTTTGATTGGAAATATGAAAGGACCGTAGTCACTAAAAATAAACCCACTTTGTTTTCTTTAATTATTTGAGTAACTGAAATGCTGTCATCCTCTTCAATGCCCATCATTGATTTTTTAAGTTTGGTGTATCTTGCAAAATCAAGTTCAATAGCCACCCTGTCTGGTTGTAGCTCATAAATCGTATCTTTTACTTCATCAACACTTTGGGCAGATACATGAGCAGTACCGATTATCGTTAAACATTCACGCTTCATTAATAAAACACTCTTTAAAAAATTACTATTATTGTTATTATAATTTACAATTATTTAAATATTAACCTAGTTATGCTATTTTTATCATATAGGCCAACGTTTCTTGAGGAATTTATTTTTAAACTTAAATCAATATCATCTAAATATCCAAGTTTTGTTAGTCTTTTCCCTGATCTGGATTCATGAAATGCTTTTTTGACCTTATCATAATCCCTACTTTCTGAAATTGCCTCTTTTGCATATTCACTTATTTCACATTCTTTACAAATTTCAATAATTTGATAGAGTATCTCTCCTGCCGCAAGATAATCCTCAATTGCAAATTCACCCCTAACTCCTGCCATTACAACATCAATGTGTGTTTTTGCAAGATTCAAACTGGCCTTTGCAACTGATTGTGCATTATTTAAACATCCAATTAGTACCTTTGAGTCCATATCCTTAAGTATTCTAGTGCCATTGCTTGTTGTTAAAATAAGTGTGTTTGATTCACTTTCAAACTCTTTAATTGCATTCGGAGAGTTTCCAATGTCAAAGCCTTCAATTTTTGCACCACCACGTTCACCAGCTATTACTCCGTTTGTTTCATTTTTTAATTCAAAAGCCTCTTCAGGTGTAAAACATGGAATGATTTTATCATAATTATCAAGGGCTGTTGTAATGGTTGTACTTGCTCTTAAGACATCAACCATTATTGAAACATCACTACTGGATGTTTTCTCAAAACTCAATGTTACTTTCATAGTTTAGTATATATTGGAGCATTTTATATAATTATATAGTATGAGAATTGTCACTACGCCCATGTGTGAGGAAGTTGTAAAACTTGCTGGAATCACTGACTATAAAGTAAATAAAAATCCTGATTTGGAAGATGGAGATTTGGCTATTTTATTATCTGAAAGTAAAGTAAAAATGGATTCAATGGCCATCAAATTGAATACTCCCAGACAGTTATTCGACAGTATTAAAGAAATCTCAAGAATAAGTGGAAATGAGTTATCGGATGATGAGATTTTAAGCTTTTTTGAGGGTTATGAACTATGTTTAAAATACTTGGATAATCATGAAAATTGCAATATCAAAGTAAAAATATATTCTAATTTCTTAAGGGATATTATTTTAAATATGGGATTTGAAATTAATGATGATGATTTTGATTATGTTATCTATCCGGACTATTTGAAGGAGAGTGTTTTAGAAGAGGATGTGGAGTTAATAGAGATTCCTTCACATACTTTCGTTTCTAAAAATCCGTTTGAAAGAATAGAAGCACGTTATGCAATTTTGGAAAAATTAATATAGATAGAATCAAAGAAATTATTATTAATATAGACTTTGTGTGAGAGATAAAAATGTATGAAACATTAACATTTACTGGTGGAGTTCACAAAAGTGAAGAAATAAGAGAATTAATTGAAGATTTAGGTGGATTTATTCTTCAAGATAATGTTTTACAAATGGAATTGGTTTTAAGCATGGCCGTTCCTCTAAATGATGTTGGTAGGATTGAGGAGAAAGCTGAAGAATTGTTGGGTAAAATTAGTATAGCTCCTATGGCTGGTTCTGAAATAGCTATTGTATCCCCTACACTTGCAAGGCATCACTTGCCTCATGCCGCTTGTGACATTTCCGAATATTTGCGTGAATATGGTGCAAAGGACAACATGATTGGTCTTGCACGAGGTGATGGTAAAGGAACTTCAGGCATTTCCGAAGAGGAAAAACAACTAATTGAAGAGCATGATGTTGCAATTTTTGCGCTTGGAAGTTTTGAAACCTGTATTAAAACTAAATCATTCTTATATGATGACATTAATATTCCAGTAATTGTTACGGGATCACCAGACATTCCAGTAGAAGAGCTTCCTGGAGCAGATGCCTATGTTGGGGATTTGGGAAGAATTCCTAGAAGACTTAGAAGAGGTCCGGATATTAGAGCTTTAGATAAGCTAGTTAAAACTGTAGAAGAAATTTTAAACAATAAAAAACATGAAATGAACTTAGACCCACCATTAGTGCCTTCTATTGTTGTTAAAAACGCGATTGAAAATCAAGTTCCTGAAATTAAAGATGTTATCTCTCCAGCCCCAGTCACTACTCAACTTGATGGTGTTCGTGTTAAACTGGATTATAATCAATATCATGAAATAATTGAAAATGTTATCATTGATGGCAAAAAATTATCCGAGTTTGCAGATATTAAAAAATCTAAAATGTATGATTATATTTTGGTTAAAATTAATACGGAAAGTTCTCTCATTGAGAACTCCTAATTTTCTTTTTTTTAAATTAATCTCATTCCAAAGAAATTAATGGCATCTACCAAATCATTAAATTCTTCCAGTTCTCTTTCTATAACGTTTTCGTCAGTTAAATCAATACTTAGCTCGCCATCAACCGTCAATGTATCTGGACCACGTCCAACAAGACGTTCGACTCCGTCTGCACTTAAAATTCTTTCGGCATCTATTTGGTGAACAAATGATCTGCCGGGTAGAATCACTGCCTGTTTGATTTCACTTAAATCTAGAGTTTCAAGATCTTCTTTTGTAATTAAACAAGCTATTTCTTTTGGCACTGCCACTACATTAACGCTATCAACTTCCAGTTTATCAAAAATATTTTGTATGTATGGTGCAGCTATTTTAGATGTAATTATCGTTGCTTCTCCGGTCACTGGCTTAATGAATTGTAAAAATATTTCATTTTCCTTTTTGGCTATGGCAAATGGACCTCCGGTTTCAGGGTCGCATAATGGGGTTCCGGTTACTCTAAAGTTATATTCTTTATTAATGTCTTTTACCAATTGGGCAAATTCTTCAATTGGTTGGGAGTCATGACCTTTAAGTATTGGTTCATTTCCTAAAATCAGACCTTCGTTAAAGGTATTTGCAAATCTCATTAAAATAAATCCTTTTGCTCCCCACTCTTCTAAATTATTACAAGTGTCTCTCAATACCTCACCATCATTCACTCCAGGTATTATTACACTTGCACCTGTTAATTTGATGTTTTCGCAGAATGTTTTGCATGCTTTTAGGGCTTCTTCAGGATATTTGTCTTTTACCCATTCATGCCTAAGTTTTGGGTCAGTTGAAAAAACAGTGAAAGTAGCTTCCTCTACTCCGTTATTTATCAATCTATTGGCTATGTCACTATCGCTGATTCCTTTACCGCACGTATAGCCCAAATGTGATTTTATTGAAAACTGATTTAGTTGTGCAGTCAATGATTCTAGATGTGGATAACAGCTGATGTCTCCTCCTCCACTAATATCGGCCGTGATGTCTCCAGCACCCATTGCCATCATCAATGCATTTTGAACTTGGGCCATAACTTCAAATGGACTTTTAAATTCACTTTGGGAATCAGCAACTCCTTTTGAACATCTTTCACAACCAATTTTATTTGGAAGACAATGTGCACAGCCAAAAACTTTAATCTCTTTTACCTTTCTGAAGTAACAATATTTGCAAAATCCGTTGCAATCTTTTCCAGGTATTCCTCCAACATCTGCTACAACATGCATAAATAAAATTTTGTGTATTGTATTATATAAATAAATTTGTAATTTTAAAAGTATTAAAAATAGTATTATTTATTACTTAAAATATAAAAAGTATTAATTGATAAATGTATTTTATTTTATATATAACTCTTGATTAAAATTTAAAATTGTATAATAATCAAAAATTTCAAATTTGATATTATTTAAATAATTATTATTTGTTTATTTTAAAGTTAACATCTTTATTTTAAGTTTAAAAAGTATTACTTTCAATGCTTTTTATCTTAAAAGAAATTTATTATATTACTCTTTATAAACTTTTCTAAAAATTCTTGAGGGTAATCTTTATATTATATCTTAATTAAAGATAAATTTGTATACCATATGGCTGGCTATTTGCAAAAGACTTGCTTTGTAGCTTTACTCAATTTGGGGAAAAAATTTCTCCATTGAGAGTGGTATATTTAGTTAAACTCTATTTATTTAGGAGGGAAAAAATGGCAAAGTTTGATGATAAAATCGATTTATTCGATGATAGAGGCAATGAAATTGCATCTGACGTACCAATCGAAGCTATCAGTCCGTTAAGAAACCCTGCAATTCAAAACATCGTAAAAGGTGTTAAAAGAACTGTTGCAGTAAACTTAGAAGGACTTGAAAAATCTGTTAAGACCGCATCTGTTGGTGGAGACAAATCCAGAATTTTAGGAAGAGAATTAGATCTCGATATTGTTGCTAACGCAGAAGCAATCGCAGAAAAAATGAAAGGTATTATTCAAGTTTCTGAAGACGATGACACTGTTGTAACACCTATTTCTGGAGGAAAAAGGTTATTAGTACAAGTACCAACCAAAAGAATTGATGTTGGTGCTGAATACTCTGCAGCTCCATTATCAACTGCTTCATCTTTAGTACAATCTGTTATTGACATTTGTGATGTAGATATTTACGACGCTAACTTCGTAAAAGCTGCTGTATTAGGTAGATACCCACAATCTGTAGACTACAAAGGATCTAACATTGCAACTATGTTAGACATTCCACAAAAACTTGAAGGTGCAGGTTATGGTTTAAGAAATGTAAAAGCAAACGACTTCGCTGCTGCTACATTGAAAAACACTTTCCAAGCTACCGCATTAGCTGCAATCTTCGAACAAACTGCAATGTTTGAAATGGCAGATGCTTTAGGTGCATTTGAAAGATTACACTTATTAGGTTTAGCTTATCAAGGTTTAAACGCTGATAACATGGTATATGACTTAGTAAAAGAAAACGGTGCAGAAGGTACTGTTGGATCAGTTGTACAAGCTACTATTGCTCGTGCAGAAGCAGATGGTGTAATTGCTCCTCAAGAACAATTAACCGATTTCGCTATTTACAACACTGACGACGCAGCTAAATGGAACGCATACGCTGCTGCTGGTGCTGTAGCTGCAACTATGGTTAACGTAGGTGCTGCTCGTGCTGCTCAAGGTATTCCATCTACTTTATTATACTTCAACGACAACCTAGAATTCGCTACTGGTTTACCTGGTCTTGACTATGGTAGAGCAGAAGGTGTAGCTGTAGGATTCTCCTTCTTCAGTCACTCCATTTACGGTGGTGGAGGTCCTGGTCTCTTCAACGGAAACCACGTTGTAACTAGACACAGTAAAGGATTCTGTATCCCTTGTGTAGCTGCTGCAATGTCATTAGATGCAGGAACACAACTCTTTTCACCAGAAGCAACTTCTGGTTTAATTAAAGAAGTATACAGTCAAATTGATGAATTCAGAGAACCTATCAACGCTGTTGCAATCGCAGCTGACGAAATTAAAGGTGACATCTAATTAGTTTAAACATATCTAATTTGAAGGTTGAAACATGGATATTGAAATATTTCCTCACAGAGTTCTTGGAAGCGATACAACAGAAAAGTTGTTGAATGACTTAGAGGATCTTGATGATGTAAAAAGGACTGTAATTCATGGTCCAAGATTCCCGAAAGGCGAAGCAACTCTGCCTCCACAATATAGGGAACGTAGAGTAATCACAGTTAATGGAGAAAAAGTTGTTTTACAAGTTAAAACTGCTAGAATCTTTCTTGAAATAACAATGGAATCTACAATTAAAGAAATCGAGGAAATCTGTAAAAAACATATCCCATATGGCTTTGATATTAATCAAGACAGAGCTCATTATATCAGAAAACAAAAAACAGTTACTGATAAAATCAAATATGGTGATAAGGAATTGCCGGACGACTTAGTCGGAATGACAGATCAATATTCAACATTCGACGACCATGTGAATATTATTAAAAAGGATGACTAAAAAATGATAGGACGTTGCACTCACGTTGTTGATTGTAGGGAAACAAGTGGTATGGGTAAAGGTGGAAGTCTTGCTCAAAGGGGAACTTTTGCTGAATGCGGTACTGATGTATGTGCAGTAGCTATGTCTCCTGGACGTAGACACATTACCAAGCCAGTTTGTGAAATTACTTTTGGTTTACGTGAAGCAAATGTTTTAACAAGTACAATGGTTTTAAATGCTGGTGCTGGTGTTCCTAGTGATGCTCCCGCTTCAGGAGGTACCTTATTTGGACTTACTGATAAAGAAGTGGAACAATTACAAAACTTTAAAATTCTTGTAATCCACTTAGGAGGGGTTGCAAATCACTTAATTTACAAAGCAAGATTAATTCTAAGGAATGTTAATAAACACTGCATTATTATATGCGAATCACCAGTTGACCATGAAGATTTTGCTAAAATTGGAGTAAAAACTTCTAAAGTCATGCCAGACGATGATGATATTAAAACTATAGGAACTATCGATGATATTGTTACAGGGGTCATCCGTGGAGAAACAATTTCACAAGAAAAATTAGATGAAATAATTAGAAAAGTTAAATTAGCATTAGGAGATGCATAATTATGGTACAAATTTATCCAGGTACTTCTCAGGTTGCTCAAAACAGAAGAAACTTCACTAACCCTGAATATGAGTTAGAAAAGTTAAGAGAAATTTCTGATGAAGACGTAGTAAAA
>JAILDN010000061.1 GCA_024689425.1 Methanobrevibacter sp. | reverse complement strand
GTTGATGATTTTTGGAATGTTGACTTTAACTTTGCAGCAGCACACTTTCATGATGTCTGCATAAGTAAAGAAGGACAAACCGAAGGAGTAGACCTCCCACTTAAGATATACTACAAAGGTGAAGAACAGGATATTGGCCATGATGAAATTTACAGCAGATGTTCTATAGGTATGCCTGTTGACCAAAAAAGAAACATGATGAATGCATCAAGTAATTATCGTATCATTTCTGCAGTAATTGATGCAATACGCACGGGTGAAGATGAAAAAGTATTTTCTCCAGGAGTATTTGGAAATATTGGAGGATACCCTGTAATCATTGGATATAAGGATGATAAAATATCTGCTTGGATTGATGAATCAGTATTCACATTTGATGAAATGGATAAGGCAAACCGTGAATCTTTAGCATTGGATGGTGTAGAAGATATTAAGGATGCTACATTAATTTACACTGATGATTTAATTCGTAAAGTTAAAGATGCATTCGGTGAAGACCTTCCAAAAGAAGTTAAATATGGGGATATTGAGGAAACCGCTGAATTTTTAATTGAAAAAATCATTACTCCACAATTAGATAAATAGGAAAATAATAACATGAAGGTTGAAGATTTTGTTGATGCTTTAGGTTGCGATTTCTACACAGGTGTTCCGGATTCACAAATTAAAGCATTATGTAACTATTTAATGAATACTTACGGCATTGATGAAAAGCACCATATCATTGCTGCAAATGAAGGGAATTGTGCCGCATTGGCTGCAGGTTACCATTTAGCAACAAATAAAGTTCCGGTTGTTTATATGCAGAACAGTGGTGAGGGAAATATTATTAATCCTGTTGCCTCATTGCTTAATGATCAGGTCTATGCTATTCCTTGCATTTTTGTTGTTGGCTGGCGTGGACAGCCAGGTATTCATGATGAACCACAACACATTTACCAAGGACAAATTACATGTGAACTATTGGATTTAATGGATATTGAAAATTTTGTAGTTAGTGAAGAAACTACTGTTGATGAGTTAAAAAATGTAATGAATCAATATAAGAGTATTTTAGATTCCGGTAAAAATGTTGCTTTTGTTATAAGGAAAAATGCTTTAACTTATGATGCTAAAATTGAGTATAAAAATGATAATGAAATGATTCGTGAAGAAATCATTAGACATGTTGTTGAGGTTAGTGGTGAAGATCCTATTGTTTCTACAACGGGCAAGGCCAGTCGTGAACTCTTTGAAATAAGAGAAGCAAATAATCAATCCCACAAGTATGATTTTTTAACTGTTGGATCTATGGGCCATTCATCTTCTATTGCATTGGGAGTGGCTATTAATAAACCGGATAAACTGGTTTGGTGTGTTGATGGTGATGGTGCTGTTTTAATGCATATGGGTTCAATGGGTCTTGTAGGAAACATAAATCCCAATAACTTTATCCATATTGTAATTAATAATGGTGCTCATGAAACTGTTGGAGGAATGCCTACAGTAGCATCAAATATGGATTTGTTATCTATTGCAAAGGCATGCGGTTATTCTTATGCAGTATCTGTCGATAACTTTGATGATTTAGATAATGAACTTAATAAAGTTAAAGATATGAATAAATTATGCTTCATTGAAGTTTTAAGTTCTATTGGTGCTCGTGATGATTTGGGAAGGCCAACAACGACAGCAATTGAAAACAAAGAAAACTTTATGAAATTCTTAAATGATATGTAGTGATATTTTGAAATATAATGAATATGATAATAAAACTTTAAAACATCTTCAAAATTTAGAATTGATGATTTTAAAGGATTTTATTAAAATTTGTGAAGCAAATAATTTAACATATTATATGTATGCCGGCTCTTTATTGGGGGCCGTTAGACACAATGGTTTCATTCCTTGGGATGATGACTTGGATGTTATCATGTTTAGGGAGGATTTTGAAAAATTCAAAAAAATCTTTATTTCATCTCAAAATGACAAATATGAATTATTAGCTAATGAAACCCATAATGATTATTTTCATTTACTTGCTAAATTGATGATTAAAGACACTAAATTTGAAGAGTCCTGGGTCAATCAGGTTGATTTTCATATTGGGATAAATATGGACATTTTTGTTTTAGATGATTTAAGCGAAAGTAATTTTAAAAGGAATTATCAACTTAAAAAGTGTTTTTTATATAACAAGCTATTAATAATGTCTAAAATTAAATTAGATGATTTGCCATTCATTACAAAATTAATAACTCATACTGGCTACTATATTTTAAATTTATTTAGAATTAAACCTTCAACTTTAAATAAAAGGTGTTTAAACTTTTTAAAGAAATATAAAAATTCAAACTCAGAATTTGTTTTTGATATTTCAGCTACTGCAGAAGAGTATCCTCAAATATTTCAAAGAAATGATTTTAAAGAAGTCGAAAGAATTAAATTTGAGGATATTGAGGTAAATATTCCTCAAGGCTATGATAATATTTTAAAAAGTCTTTATGGAGATTATATGCAATTGCCTCCTGAAGAAAAGAGATATAATCACATAACGGAAACTTTAGATTTTGGCAAATATTAAAAATTTTTAAGAAAAACTTTACTATTTTTATTAATCATAATTCGTACCCACACAAATGAAATCTTAAACCTTATATAATTAAAATTATATAAATTTAATAGGTTTATCGAACTAGGAGTTTAAAAGATGAGATATGTTGGTACTGTAACTCGTGGAATAAGAACGCCAATTATTAAGGAAAATGATGATTTGGCTACTATTGTAGTGGACTCACTAATGGCCGCTAAAGAAGCAGAAGGATTTGAATTTAGGGACAAAGACATTGTTGCAATCACAGAAGCGGTTGTAGGTATTTCAGAAGGTAATTATGTAACCGTTGATGATGTTGCCGAAGACGTTAAAAACAAGTTTCCATCCAAAAAGATTGGAGTGGTAAATCCAATTTTAAGCAGAAACAGATTTTCAATCATCCTTAAGGGTATTGCAAGAGGAATGGACAAAATCACTCTATTGACATCTTTCCCGGCTGATGAAGTAGGAAACGGCATTTTAGATGAGCAAACCTTAGAGGAAAGCGAGTACAACCTCGGAAGCGTAATCACTGAAGAGGAATATGCTGAAACTTTCGGCTCATGGAAACATCCGTTCACCGGAATCAACATGATTGACTTTTACAGGGACTTAATCGAAAGCGAAGACTGTGAAGCTGAATTCGTATTTTCAAATGATGTTAAAACAATTTTAGAATACGCTGAAGAAGTATTGACATGTGACATTCACACAAGGGAGAAAACCACAAAGCTCTTGAAATCCCAGGGAGCTAAAGTTTACGGCCTTCATGAAATATTAACAGAACCTATCAACGGTTCAGGCTGCAACCCGGACTATGGACTTTTAGGTTCAAACAAGGCAACCGAAGAAAAATTAAAACTATTCCCGAAAACAGGTGACGTATTAGTAATGGAAGTTCAAAAAAGACTAATAGATCTCACAGGCAAACAGATTGAAGTAATGGTTTACGGTGACGGTGCATTTAAGGACCCTGTAGGAAAGATTTGGGAGCTTGCAGACCCTGTTGTGTCTCCTGCACATACTGACGGATTGGTAGGTTATCCTAACGAAATCAAATTGAAATATGTTTCAGACAACAAATTTGCCGATTTAAAAGGTGACGAGTTAAAAGAAGCTATCAAAGAAGAAATAAGAACTAAAGATAAAGACTTGACTGGACAAATGATTACAGAAGGAACAACACCAAGGGTATTAACAGACTTAATAGGTTCCTTATGTGATTTAACAAGCGGTTCCGGAGATAAAGGAACTCCTGTCGTATTTATCCAAGGATACTTCGATAATTTAGCAAACGACTAAATTATCTTAAAAACATCACCATTTTTTAAAACACCACTCTACAAATAAATCCTGCTGGCCAAAATGATGGTGGGGATAGCTAATGAAAGGATTTAAATATTAAGAATAACTGATATTAAAAAGATTTTACTTTAATTTTGGGGGTGCAGTCATGACAAATTCAAGTGATAACTTATTTGATGATTCAAATGATGACATTATCTCAATAGAGACTAAATTCAATGCTCAAGCCGGTGAAGGATATTATAGGCAAGTCACTTATAAGGATGGTGGTTTCAGGCAGTTTGATGCAGAAACAGGTGAATTGATAGGTTCCTCTTATTCCAGTCATCAGTCTAAATTACCTAACATGGAATGAAAAATGTATTTAACATGATTTATAGATTACTAAATTAGGTGATATTTTGAATAAGAAAATAATTTTTGCATTATTGATTTTGGTTCTTGGAACTTCTTTAGTATTTGCCGCACAGGCAACTCAAATGAAAATCACAAGTCCAAATACTTTAAAGAATGGTGATTCCTTTAATTTAACTTTAACTGCTGATGACGGTACACCAATTGCTAATCAGACTGTTGACATCATCGTCATTGCCGAAAGCGGTGAAAAAAATCACATTAATTTCACAACAAACAGTAAAGGCGAATTGGGCTTTGGTATTGCAGGAGTAAATCCTGGTAAATATACCTTCAATTGTACTTTTAACGGTACCAGTGAATATAAAACCTGTAATCAGGCAGTACAATTAACTATCACAGCATAGTTAATTCCTTTTTTCTTTTTTTGATTCAAATGATTTTAAAAGAATTGTTAACTCATTTTGGCATTGAAGTTTCTCTGCCGGAATATCTCTATGAAGAGAGTTTCAATGAAGTATTTTTAAAGGGAAAGCTTTCAAAAGAAAATGATTCCTATAAAATTGTCATTGAAACCCAAAAGAATGTAATTCATTCATTGATTATAAATGCCAACGATGATTATCCTGTCGTTATTTCATCTCTCCTTCCAAACGGAAAAACGAATGGAACTAAATTTGGTCGCAGTAAAGGAGATTTAGTTTATATTTGATAATCAACATATTCTATATTAGGTGTTTTCATGAGGAATATCATTATAGTGGAAGCTATTTCAACTGGAAAAAATTTTATACATGATATAATCAGCAGGGGGTATAATCCTGTTGTAATGTAGTCAAAAGTTTTAGGGGATTCAGAAGAAATTGAAGAATACAGAGAATATGTTGTAGATGATTTAAACTCCATAAACTATGACTTTGAATGGATTCATGAGAAGGATACATATGAGGAAACTCTTGAAATGGTTAAGGAGTATGACCCTCTTTTAGTACTTCCCGGAAATGAAAGGGGTGTTGTCCTTGCAACGAAACTATCTAATGACTTGAATCTGTTATGCAATCCGATAGAAAATCTTGACGCGATTACCTTGAAGGATGAAATGCAGAATAGGTTGGCTCAAAATAACCTTCGCCACATTAGAGGTCAAGTTGTCAATTCCCTACAGGAAGCTATTGATTTTTATGATAAGGAAAATCTTGATGAAGTGGTTATAAAGCCAATTTACAGTGCAGGTTCTGCAAGTGTACGTATCTGCATGAATAAGGATGAAATGATTAAATCAATAAAAGAACTGTTTGATGAAACTAATTATTATGGTGAGGAAAATACTGAACTTTTAATCCAGGAACGAATTAATGGTGAGGAATACATTGTAAATACCGTGTCCTGTGATGGCGTTCATCGTGTAACATTAATTTGGAGATATAATAAGGTAAGAACCAGTGAAGGTGCTATTATTTACGATTCCTGTGAAACAGTCAATGAATTGAATATCAGTGAAGCCGAAATGGTTGAATATGCATATGACGTGGCTGATGCTTTGGGAATTAAATACGGTCCGGTTCATGGTGAATACATGATTGATAAAGACGGACCTGTGTTGATAGAAGTTAACTGCAGGCCGTGTGGTGGCCATATGTCTGCAGGATTTTTGGATCAGATTTCCGGTCAGCACGAAACGGACAGCATATTGGATTCCTATTTAAAGCCGGAAAATTTCTTTGAACAGAGAAAAAAACGATACCGCTTATATGCCCACGGGGCCGTGAAATTTTTCATCGTTCCGGAAGATGTTTTTGCCGAATCTTCCCCAATGCAGAATATCAGCGTTCAATTATCCAGTCATTTTGAAACTTCCCTGCCTCATTCCTTTGAAACAGCCAAGGTATTTGTTAAGACTGAAGATTTAAATTCAAGTTGCGGGCTTGTTTATTTAGTGCATGATAATTTATTCGAATTATACAAAGACCTTGAATTTTTACGTAAAGTAGAATCCATGGCTTTTGATTTAATACTCAGTGAGCATTATTCAGAACCCGTATCTCTAGATGAAGATAAATGCATAGAAGAGTGCAGGTCATTATTGGCTCAAAGCGAAACCTTTGGAACAACTCTTTTCATCACTGACCAAAAGATAGATATGAAATGTGTACAGAGGACTGTGGATGAAATTCCAAGCATTGAAGGTACTTACGATTCCATCATTATTAACTTAAATAAAAGCATAATAAATAAGGAGGAAGATGAAATCGCTTTAATATTTTTGGATATCTTTACTAAAGTTAAAGTTGGAGGATTAATTTTCATTCCTAAAAACACTTATCAATATATTAAAAGTAAGAGAAGGGGTATGGAAGCTTTAATTAAAACATTGAATTTAAGAATAGAAGTTCCTCCTCAGGATATCAAGGATATAATCATTGCATCAAAGACATAATCGGTGTAGTATAATGAATAGCTATGAAAAATCAAGCCGTGAAAGAATATTCACTTCCCAGTTCCTTTTAGCATTTGGAGCATTATTTTTCACGTCTCTTGTAATGTATGTGTTAATGTCTCCTATTACTGAATATGCTCAGGCTATGGGTTATTCGGTTGCTTTATCAGGTCTTGCATCTGGAATGTATGTTGTTGGAGGTCTTATCTCATTAATGTTATCCGGACATGCCCTTAAATTTTTTGGATGGAAGAAAACTGCATTTATTTTTCTGGGCATTCATTTAATTGCTTGTTTTTTATATTTTATAGCCAATGATATCGTTAGCCTATTGATTGCCAGATTTGTGCATGGGTTTGGTATGGGTGCTTAAGGATCTGTAATAATTACAATTGCATCTCCAATATTTCCAAAGACACGTTTTAATGAAGCGATGGGATATTTTTTAGTTGGTACCACATTGGCCGTAGGAGTTGGACCATATGTTGGTGAATTAATTTTCAATAATTTGGGTCCTGATAATTGTTTTATTGCAGCAGCATTATTTGCAGCTCTTGCAATAATATGCATGTTTTTTGTTAAAATTCAAGAAGACGATTCACAATCCAACAAAAAATCTAAAAAAGATTATAAAGGTATCAGAAAAGTATTTGAACCTAAAGCAATACCAATTTCTGTCACATCAGCCCTTTTGTCCTTCGGATATCTTGCAATTATCTCATTTCATGGAGTCTACAGTAAAGATGTAAATATGGCTAATGTCTTTGGATACTTTTTCATCATATATGCGATAAGCTTAATGATATCCCGACCTTTGGCAGGTAAAATCCAAGATAAATATGGGGATTGGATTGTTACAGTCATACCAATAACCCTACAGTCAATCGGAATACTTTTGATGGCTTTTTATCCGTCTGCATTATCCATAGTTATTTGTGCAGTTTGTACTGCTTTGGGATTCGGTACATTTTATTCAGTTGCAAATTCAATGGTTGCAAATATCGTTTCAAAAGACAGGAGCCCTTATGCAATATCAACCTATTTATTTGTAGTTGATTTTGCGTTAGGTTTCGGACCGGGATTTTTAGGTCTATTTGCAAGAACTGGCGAATATGGTCCAATATTTATAGTTGCAAGTATTATTACAGTATTTTCACTTCCGGTAGGTATTTTTGCTTTGAAAAGAATGTAGCATTAATGGAATCCATATTTTTTCAAAAAATTTATTTAATATTTTTTTAATACTTTTAAATATGAAGAGATTTGGTTTTCTATTATTTTTTTTAATGTTCATATTGGTTATTTCTGCAGTAGCCAGTGAAGAGGTTGGAAACTCTAAAACACAAATTGATTTGATTTTTAACGTGACTGACTTTGGAGATCATGTGGAAGTAACTATCAATTTCCCTTTAAATGCTCAAGGAAGCGTTAACTATACGATAAACAACGAAAAACATGAAATAAAAGTTGTAAAAGGTGAAGCAAAATTAAACATTTCCGGACTAAATCCTGGTGTCTATGTAATAAAAGCCAACTATTCCGGTGATGATAATTATATGGGCATTGAAAATCAAACGAAGATCACTATCAATGCTAGCAAAAACTCAACGGATAATTCAACTAACGCAGCAGGGGGAGATGGCAATAAGACTTCTGGTAAAATCAATTCTCCTAGTGAAAATAACAAGGCAGTCCAAAACAACACAACAGTTGTTGTAGTCGTTAATCAAACCCAAAACCAGACTCCAACTCAAAACAATACAACTAGCAATAATGTAACAACAACGGTCGATAATCCGCACCATCCACCTAAAAAAGAGCCGAATAATCAACCGTTTAAGATAGATGCTAAAACGGGCATTCCAATAATCTTAGTTATAATTGCTGCAGCTATATTAATCGCAGTAAGAAAGTATGAATTCTAAATTTTTACTTTCCTTTTCTTTTTTTAAATAAGATTATATAATATTTTAACCAAAGTTATATTATAATATATTAAATGTAACTTTGTTGATATCATGGACAAAAAAGAGTTAATTAACAGCGGTAAGGTAAAAAGTGTTTATACTACCAGCAATGATGATGAAGTTATAATTGAGTTTAGAGATGACATGACTGCTGGCGATGGCGCACGAAAGGAAGTCATGGACAAAAAAGGTTCATATAACGCAATCATCTCAGCTAAAATTTTTAAAGTTTTAGAGGAAAATGGTATTAAAACACAGTTTATTGATTTACTAGAAAATAATGTAATGTTGGCTAAAAAGCTTGATATGATTCCTATTGAAGTCATTGTAAGAAATATAGCTACAGGAAGTTTGGTTCGTAACTATCCAATTGAAGATGGGACTAAATTGAACCCGCCAATGGTTCAAATGGATTTAAAAGATGATGATTATCATGATCCTATGTTGAATGATTCTTTAATTCAAGCGTTAGGAATCGCCACACCGGAGGAAGTTGAATTTTTAACTAAAGCAGCTTTAGAAATTAATGATGTATTGTCTAAATTCCTAATAGATGCAGGCATTATATTGGTTGATTTTAAAGTTGAATTCGGTAAGGATAAAGATGGAAACATCTTATTGGGTGATGAAATATCTCCTGACGGATGCAGATTATGGGATTCAGAAACTTTAGATATGTTGGATAAGGAATTGTTTAGGGAAGGTAAAGATTCAGAAGTTATGGATGCTTATATTGAAGTTTATAACAGAATTATTCCAGATGATGAAAAGGTGATTTAAATGATATTTGATATTGAAGTTAAAATTTCTCTTAAAGATGGTATGTTAAACCCTGAAGCTACTACAATTGAGAGGTCTCTTGCTTTACTTGGTTATGAAGTAAAAAATACTAAAACTGTCGAAATTATCAAATTCCAAATTGAAGGAGAAGACAGGGAAGTAATTAGAGAAAATGTTGTAGACATGTGTGAAAGGTTACTTTGTAATCCGGTAATTCACAATTATAAAATTAATGTAATTCCACAAAACACTGCATGCGGTAAATAAGGTGATTTAAGTGAAAATCGGAGTAATTAGATTTCCTGGGACCAACTGTGACAGGGATGTAGCTCGTGCTATTGAATTGGTTGGTCTTGAAGCCGAATATGTTTGGTGGGATAGCGAAGATTTAACTGATTACGATGGTGTTGTAATTCCTGGAGGATTCTCCTATGGTGATTACTTAAGAGCAGGTGCAATGGCATCAATCACACCAGTAATTGATGGAATCAAAGCATTAGTTAAAGAAGAAAAACCAGTTTTAGGAATCTGTAACGGAGCACAAATCTTAGGGGAAATAGGACTTGTTCCTGGAGTGTTTATTACTAATGAAAACCCTAAATTCAACTGTGAATGGGTTGATTTAAAAGTATCAAATACAAGAACTCCTTTTACTAAAGATTTCAAGAAAGGACAAACTGTTAAAATACCTATTGCTCATGCGGAAGGTAGATTTTACACAGAAAACATTGATTTGTTAAAAGATCAAGATCAAATCGTGTTGCAATTTAAAGATAGAAACCCTAATGGTTCAATGGAAGCTATTACAAGTGTTTGTGATGAATCCGGATTAGTATGTGCAATGATGCCTCATCCGGAAAGGGCTTGTGAAGAGATATTGGGCTCCACTGACGGTTTGAATTTCTTTAAAGGATTTTTATAGAAAGTGATTTAAATGGTAGTTTATTTGATTGGTGCAGGACCTGGAGATGCAGACCTAATAACTCTTAAAGCAGTTAAAGCTTTAAATAAGGCTGAAGTAGTTTTATATGATTATTTGGCTAATGAAGAAATATTGACCCACGCACCTGAAAGTGCCGAGAGAATATATGTTGGTAAAAAAGCAGGTGAACATTATAAAACCCAAGACCAAATTAACGAGCTAATCATTGAGCAAGCTCAAAAATATGAAAATGTCGTAAGATTAAAAGGAGGAGATCCTTTTGTATTTGGTCGTGGAGGAGAAGAGATATTAGCTTTAATGGAACATGATATCAAATTTGAAGTTATTCCAGGTGTAACCTCAGCCATTGGAGCGCCGACCTCTCTTGGACTGCCAGTAACCCATAGGGCTGTTGCGACATCCGTTACTATTGTAACCGGTCATGAAGACCCAACAAAAGCTGAAAATCAAGTTCATTGGGATTACACTGCCGATACTTTAATTATATTAATGGGAATAGGCAATATTAAAGAAAATACTGCCGAAATAATGAAGTATCGTGATAAGGACACTCCGGTATGTGTAATAGAAAGTGGAACATTGCCTAATGAAAATGTAATATTCGGAACTTTAGAGAATATTTCCGAAAAAGAAATCAAAACTCCAGCTATTTTAATCATTGGGGAAGTCGTAAAGCTTTATAAAGATATTTACAATTATTAAAGGTGTTAACATGTGTGGTATTGTTGGTTGTATATTGAAGGATAATGATAAAGATGCAGCTCCTATCCTTTTTGATTGTATTTCCAAGTTGGAATATAGGGGATATGATTCAATTGGATTAGCTACTTATGATGGAAACATCTATGTTAAGAAGGATAAAGGTAAGATTGATGAGGTTAACAGGAAGTTAAATTTGCCGGATATGGCTGGTGATTTTGGTATTGCTCATGTTAGGTGGGCTACTCATGGTGATCCTTCTAAATTGAATGCCCACCCTCAATTGGATGAGGAAAATACAATTGCGGTTGTGCATAATGGTATTATTGAAAATAATTCAAAAATTAAGGCTGATTTGATTGCTGAAGGCCATACTTTTAAGTCTGATACTGATACTGAGGTTATTCCTCATTTGATTCAAAAGTTTATGGATGAAGGTTTTGATTTGGAGCATGCCGTTCGAAAGACCATTGAAATATTGGATGGGGCATATGCAATTGCCGCCATTTCTTCAAGGGAACCAGATAAGATTGTAGCAACCCGTAAAGACTCACCGTTGATTGTGGGATTGGGTGAAGACGGATATTACTTGGCTTCAGACTCACCGGCTATTTTGAAATATGCAAAGGACATAATTTATCCAGAAAAAGGAGAAATTGTTATTTTGGATAAAAATGGTGTTGTTGTTCATGATGAATTTGACAATGAGGTTAATAAAGAAGTGGATACAATTAACTGGACGCCGGAAATGGCTGAAAAAGAGGGTTATGACCATTTCATGATAAAAGAAATCAACGAACAGGCCACTGCAGTCAGAAATACCTTAACCCAAAAAGACAACATTCAAAACATCATAGATGATTTGGATGATATTTCAAGGATTTGCTTTGTAGCTTGCGGAACATCATATCATGCTTCACTAACAGGTAAATATTTACTTGAATCTTTAGCAGGAATTTCTACTGATGTCATTTTGGCATCTGAATTTAAATATTCAGCTAAAACTTTAGATGAAAATACCTTAGTAATATTTATCTCCCAATCAGGCGAGACTGCAGATTCACTTAAAGCGCTGGATGTGGCTAATGAAACCTCAAAAACATTGGGTATTGTAAATGTGGCAGGTTCATCCATAACAAGAAGGGCACAATACGTAATTCAAACTCAGGCAGGACCGGAAATTGGTGTGGCAGCAACAAAAACATATGTATCACAGCTAACTGCAATTTACTTGTTTGCCGCATTGATGGCTGAAGATGAAGAATTGCTTGATGAATTGAATAATGTCCCGGATTTCATCGATGAGGTACTTGAAGATGTCGAGTCAATTAAGTTGATGTCTCAAAGGTATAATTTCGCAAAGGATTTCTTTTACCTTGGAAGGGGATACTCCTATCCGACTGCACTTGAAGGTGCATTGAAATTAAAGGAAATCTCTTATATTCATGGTGAGGGATATGCTGCAGGTGAACTCAAACACGGACCTTTAGCATTAATAGATGAAGGAATCCCTGTTGTTGTAGTAATACCTCCGGGAGAATCATACAAAAAGACAATGAGTAATTTAGAAGAAGTGAAATCACGTGGTGCACATGTACTTGCATTCGGATCTAGTGATGATGAGGAGTTAGTTGAAAAAGCTCCGGAAGTTTTTAAAATTAATCCGAATGTTACTGAGATTATTGCGCCGTTGGTTTACATTGTTCCTCTTCAATTATTGTCATATTATATTACTATTGAGAAAGGTTTTGACCCGGATAAACCAAGAAATTTGGCAAAATGTGTAACTGTGGAATAAACTCTTTATTTTATTATTCCGCAATTATTCTCTTTTTATTTTTTATTTTAACCTATTAAATCACTTATTTTTTTTAGCTATTTGGTCAAACTACATGATGTGGGTGTTGGTCATTTATCATATTATTATTTGATATATAATAATTAGGCACTTAATGGCTCTTAAATTCATTAATAAAGGTTTATTGATTATTTCATTGGGCAACATATAAATATGTAAAATTAAATTCCCTTTAATTTTGCTTTATTTTAGTTATTTGGCTTTATTTGAACTCTTTTTCAAAATCAAAAGCTTTTTATAAGAAAAGTTTTATACACTTATAATACCCACAAAATTTTTTTTGATTTTGTATAAGGTTTATGTAAACGAGGTTATTGTATGTTTAATAAAAAATTTAGTTTACTATTAATTACACTTGTTTTCATGTTATCAATTTCTAGTGTCGCAGCTTTCGACTCAAATCATATTGATGATATTGAATCAAGTGATGGTGAAGAAGAACCCCCTTCGGGGAGTCCTTTAATCAATTCAAATGTTAAATCCGTTAGTCAAAATGGTTTTTCATTAAAAACTAACGATACTTATTTGTATTATAAAAATGGAAGCGGATATCAAGTAACTTTAACAAATGGAGAACAGCCAGTACAGAATGCTTCTCTTACTATTAATATCAATGGGATAAATTATACAAGAGTTACTGGTTCCGATGGAAAAGCTTTTATGCGTATTAATTTAAATCCAGGTAGTTATTCTGTTTCTACATCATATTGTAATTCAACAGATCTTTGCTTAAAAAGTAATATTGTTGTATTATCCACATTATTTGGTGAAGATGTTGTAAAAACATATAGAAATGGCACACAGTATTATGCTACATTTTTGGATGGAAATGGAAATCCATTAGCAAATACGGAAATCACTTTCAATATTAATGGTGTTTTTTATAACCGTAAAACAAATGCTGATGGTATTGCCAAATTAAATATCAATTTAAACTCCGGTGAATACATTTTGACAGCTATTCATCAAAATGGTTTAATGAATTCAAATTTAATTACAGTATTACCATCCATAATTGGTTCTGATCTCACAAAATTTTATATGAACGAATCAAAGTATGTATCTAAATTTTATGATAGCGATGGAACTCCATTAGTCAATACTAAAATAACTTATAATATTAATGGTGTTTTTTATCAAAGAGCTACAGATGAGAATGGAATCGCTAGATTAAACATTAGATTATTGCCTGGAACTTATATCATTACAGCAATCAACCCGATTACTGGTGAAATGTCATCAAATTACGTTAGTATCATTCCAACCATGATTGCATCAAATGTTGTTAGTGATTCTGTAAAAACTTGCTTTGATGTTATTTTAATCAATAATGACGGTTCTATTGCTCAAAATAAAGACATGACTATTGAGGTGGATGGTACTTCACATGTTGTTAAAACTAATGAAAATGGTGTTGCTTGCCTTGAATTAAATTTAGGAAAAGGAATCCATAAAGTTGTATCAACTGACCCGTCTACCGGATTAAAAATCTATAATACTATAAATGTAACTGCTGATGTTGAAGTTACCGGTGATGTTATTTATTACTCAGAATATGGTGTGTCTCCGGATAATAAAACATTGATGGCTATAGGAAGACCTTCTGCTCCTGGTGAACTATCTCAATACGGTTATAAATTCTACATGACAACTTTTGAAAGGGTTTGTCCATACTGTGGAAGTACAGAACTTTACTGGGGTATTTTCTGGGCAGGCAATGAAAGCGCCAATTATGGTGTTTTCCCGGCTACAGGTCATAAAGAAGGTGGAAGTGCAGAAGGACATATTTTCTGTGCTAACTGTGATGCTGATTGGAGTATTTTCGGAAATGAACATGTTTTGTCTGGAAAATCCTTAAATGTAATTACAAAATCAGTATTATCTTCAAAAGAAGCAGCTTACATGTTAAAAAATGGTGAAATGGTTTATTCATAATCTCCATTTTTAACTTCTTTTAATTTTTTTTGCATATTTAAAATTCTATTTCTTGAATTATTTTCTAAATCTTGTTTTATATCGTAATTTTTTTCTATTTCAACAATATATCTGGCTTCAGCAGATGTGGTTGAAGGAATGTTCATTTTTGCTAAATTACGCTCAACACGTCTTTTCAATTTTTCATCATCCATCTCTTGGGCTAGAAATATTGGTGTTTTGACTGCAGAAGATATTCTTTCGGTGTGTCTTTTCGCATGTCTTTCTTCTGTTCTTTTATCTAAAATATAATCGCTTGAGTTATTTAAGCCAGGGTCTCTAAATGGAATGCCAACATCGGAAAGGGCAATTCTGATTTCGTCATTTTTTGGAAGGGATGTATCAAGCATTTCCTGTGACGGGCTGGCCAGTGTACCCCCTTGCTTTCTACCGAAAATAGGTCCAAGACCAATGAAAAAGTCAGCTTCAATGAAACCTGCCCTAACTGGAGCTGAAGAGGTGTAGGTTGCAACAATACCCGTGTCTTTTATAATGCGTCTGAATTCTTTGAAAAATTCAAGTGAAAACAATTCAGGAGCCATATTCTGGCTGAATGGATCTAAAAATATTGCATCATAAGTATTGTCTTTTAGGTTTTGAACGGTTTGTCTTGCATCCTCAATGTAAACATTGATGTCAATGTTGTCTGGGATTTCAGTTTCTTCTAACTCTAATGTTGCATAATTTTCTTTAATTAACTCTCTTTCAATAGCTTTTCTTGTAATGTCATGTGCTTTAATTGGTGAAGGCACCAGCAGTCCGCATGCAAGAGTGGCGGCAGATATTTCAACCATATCTATCGTTAAGTTAGTATTTTCGGCATTTTTTAAAAAGTCATCAATAGCTGCTGATGAGTTGTAGCCAAGTCCTGCACAAATGTCTAGAATAGCAATGTTTTTTGTGTAGTCAAACTTCATCGGTTTGATAAATTTCTCAAAAGCCTCACTTATTGCCCCTGTAGATGTATGGAGTGTTTCAATTTTATTGTTTATTTCCTTTGAGTTAATAGAATAGGATCCATCATCAGTTAAAACAAAGTAATCACTATAAGTATCAAAAAAATTGAGTCTTGCTTCATTATTTCGACTACTTCTTTCATCATCAAAACATTGATTTATCAAATCGAAAATATCATCATTAATTATGCGGGCATTTTTTTCATAATTCATTTTATCAGTTATTATTTTTTAATTACAAATAATATAATTTTGTTTGTCATAACTTAAAATTTTTAGAAATTTTTAATTAATTGAAAATTGCATATTAATTATCATGCCTTCAGAGTTAATTGATGATTTCATAAAATTGCTTGAAAAACTGCTTATTTTAATTTTCCATTATATCAGGAGTAGTTTGGAGAGTCGTTCTAACAAATCATTTGCTTATATTCTTTCATTTTTGTTTGCAGGCATTGGTGTTTCCTATTTGGGAAATGAGAGGAAGGGACTCATTATTTTTCTAGTTTCCATTATCCTTATTCCGCTTAGAATTTATTCAAGATGGGGGTTAATGTTTTCTGCAATCTCTTTTCTCGTTTGGGCATACGGAATGTATGCAACATACCATGAAGCTAGTATAATTGGGGATTGATTTAATAATAAAAATACTAAACTAGCTATTTAAAGAGTAATTTTTCTATTTTTGAGCGATTATTTGGATATTAAAGGTTAATTATAATTAAAATCAAATTTAACGCAAATAATCCCATCAAAATATTTTTATATTTAAACTCTTCTGCTTGGTATATTAGGATGATTAAGATTATTGTTATTATTAGATTAAGAATGGATATCCATATCATGTTTTTCAGCACAGTTAATTATGGGAAGGTTTATAATAGAAAAAAAGAAAAGAAGCATTATAGGATTAGTAACCCCATAATACTGTAAATATTAATTGCAATGTTTAAATTATGACTTGAATAATTCCAAGTGCAATTAATATCTTTTCACTTTTTATCATGAAAATTCTCCATAATAGAGCTACTTTAATAGCTCCAATAGTGAATCCTGTTTTTGATTGCATATAAACATATTTATTTTCATTAAAGACATTTTCTATATCTAATTATTATATGGCCTATGTAAAATTGTTTTGAGTACCTAATATTGCTTTCAGTTAGAAAAATTGTTCTCATTTCAAAAAAATTTTCATTAGCTTTCATCGCCATTACTCTCTTTAAACAATATTGATTTTAAAAATGAGATAAATTTATATAATTTTTAATAAATAACTTTATTCTAACTAATTGTTCTAAGGTAAATTAAATGTTTGAAATTAAAGCTAAAGATATGAGAGGAAGAGTTGG
>JAILDN010000107.1 GCA_024689425.1 Methanobrevibacter sp. | reverse complement strand
ATATTTCCAGAATTCCAAGAAAAATAAAAAAAAATCAAAAATCAACAAAATGAGAAAATACTTAAAATTTTTTAAAAAAAAAAAAACGCGAACAGAAAATAAATAAAAAAATCATATTTTTTTAAAGACATTTAATTCCTTTAAATTATAAAATAATCCCCCACAACGATTTTTAGAAATTATTGAAATTAAGGAAAAATCACCAGAAAAAGAAATATCCTCCCTGAAAAAATCATTTTAAGCTATGGAAATTACACGATTAGATAATTAGAATTTATGAAAAACGATCATTCGGAAAATTCGATTTATAAAAAATTTCACATCAATGAAAAAATTTTATGAAAAAAATGGACAAAAAATAAAAAATGAACATTATTACAAAAAAAGCTACTCAAAATTGAAAATTTTAAAAATGATTAAAAAATCGTTAAAATCTTTATTTTAAAGAATTGGGCAATTTCCATTGTCAAAATAAAAATTTGAATAATGATTTATTTGTAGTTAAATTTCCTATAACTGAATAGTTTTAGTCAAAAATATTATAAAATGGATAAATTATTTTATAAACAATATTGTTCAATGAATAGCGAACAAATATGAGTATTGCCAAATCATAAATGAATGGTATTTATTACACCAAACTACATAGGATTGATAAAAAAACAAGTGGATTTTAAAGCATAATTATGGGATTAAGCTCATTTAAACAAAAATAAGAAAAAATTATAATGAATTATAATTACAAAATAATGATTTGAAAAATGAAAAAACTCTAAATGATTTATGGAGAATAGTTAAAAGATTTCTTTTAACATCCATATATAATCTGAACTAACTGGATTTCATCACCATCATCAAGGATATCTTCTCCTATTGTAATCTCACCGTTCCTTTTTGCAACAATTGTCTGGGAAGATGCGCCAAATCAGCAATAAATCAACAATCGTGAAATAATCTTTAAATCCATAGTTTGATTTATATTTTTGAACTTTAATTTAAATTCCAGGGTATCACACAACTAATCAAATTATTTTAATCCAATAATGTATAGTTGCCAATTTTTACAATTATTTTTTGATAATGGAAGTTTCTCTAAATATTATATGAAACTGTTTAAAAATATTATTTAAACAGAAAATATCGTATGAAAAAATTATACAAAGCAATACCCCTAGAAAAAATAACTATTGCCATATAATGTATGAGTATTGAAATAATCATTAAAAATTAAAAAAAGAGTAAAAGAATTTATAATAATTCTTTTCTTAAATCTATTGTGTCCTTTAAGTCTGGCCCTGTTGAAATGATGGTTACAGGAACACCGGTTTCAGTTTGAATCTCATCAATGAACTGTTTGGTTTCAGCGGATAACCCACCGTAGTCCTGGGTTCTGGCACAGTCAGGATATAACTTATCAACACAAGTCAATGCAATTTGGGTTGCACCGTTGATTCTGCAGGATTCCTTTGCAAGTTCCATATCGAAGTAACCGATTCTTCTTCTACGTCCGGTTACAACACCGTATTCCTCCAAACCTTTACTTTCAGCTTCCTCTTGTGTCATTTCAGTTGGGAACGGTCCTTCCCCTACACGTGAAATATAAGATTTAAACACGTTGATGACTTCATCGACCTTAGTTGGACCTACGCCAACATCCGCAGCGAAAGTGGAAGCAGTGGTGTCCTTACTAGTAACATATGGATAACTTCCATAGTAAAGGGACAATGCGAAACCCTGTGATCCTTCAATGAATATGTCCTCACCATCATCAATGGCTTCATTACATGCTAGGGAAACATCAGTTATGTAATCTTCAAGTTCTGGAATATCACGTGCAAGTTCGATAGTTCTCATTACCCTGTCAGAGTTTGCCGGTCCACAGCCGGATCCGGTACTTCCTATTTTTTTAGCCAAATGTTCTGAGGAGACATCTCTTTCCATGTGTTCTCCAGAGATGATTGCACATCTAGGGTCAACAGACATCCTTTCTTTCACGTTATATTTTGCTAAATCATCAAATTCTTTAAACAGTACATCCGGATTAACTAAAACTCCCGCTCCAATCATGAGTTTAGCATCAGTATGTACAAATCCTGATGGGGTTAATCTTAAACCATATTTTTCTCCATTGAACTCTACAGAGTGTCCTGCATTAGGACCTACGCCTGCACGAGCGATAATTGACGGTTTGTCATTGCTGCAAAGGTAAGTGATACATTTTCCTTTACCCTCATCACCCCATGCTCCACCAACTAAAATACTACAAGTCATTTAATAACTCCTATAAAAATTATGAATTATGTGAAAAAAATTTCCATAACAATTATATTATGTCATTAATGGTTAAAAAGCTTTTCCAACATTAATTTAAATAATATATACGAAATAAATATTATATAATACAACTTAATAGGATAATATTAATATGCATATTGAGAGAGAATATAAAGAGCTGGAACAGATAGAGGAAGTTCGAGCTTATAACGTTGGCAATACTGAATTATTTAAGAAGGTTCCGAAAGTTCAAGAGCCTGAAATGATACCATTAATCAATATAATTAGATGTGTTCAATCTGATGTGAACATGTTTATTCCGATTGATGATGGGGAAGATTATATTGTTAATCGCATAGGTTTGAATATTCTTCAGAGAGGACATATTAAAAAGGAAGATGCAGAAGGATGTAAATTTAGCCAATGCTCACCATTCTTTTATGAAATATTTAAAGAACCGTTTAAAGAAGTTTTAAAAACGAAAGAAACAAAAACAATGCGGATTTATAACTACATCAGCGATAAAATTAAAACTTTGACAAACATCCGCATTCTTTATGATGAAGGCAACATTTTTGTTATATCAGACTATACTGATAGATTTGAAGATGGAAAATCTTTAGAAGAACAGAAAGAAGAGGATAATGCAAATAAATCAAATTTAATAGAATATTTCTCACAAACAGGAAGTTACTACAAAACAAATAACGAATATGCCTGGACACCAGGCATATATAATATTATTGACAGAACCAGAGAATATGGTGATGCATATTACAACATTATTTTTGACTTGGTAATTCCGGAAGACAAACCACTAGTTAAGGAATTGGTTGACACGATGAGTCCCAAAACGGACACCTATGAAAATATCATTAGAATCAAAACACGTGACGGAAATATTAAATATCTTGATACTTATCTCTATTCCAAATTCGATGCAGACGGAAATGAAATTGGCCATTACGGATTATTCAAGGATGTTACATTAGATTCCTATAAACATATGACTCGGCCAGTCGATTTCATGTTAAACGGATTTAACCAGAATTCAAGATTGTCCCTGCTTGTAGAACCATTAAGCAAACGATATGAGTTTAGTCAAGGATTTTATGACATTATTGAAGTAAACAGCAATGAATATATCCATAATAAAAGCATCCTCGACAATATTGTGGAAGATTCTGTAAAGGAGGAAATTAACAAATTAGTAAACGGCGAAATTGATGAAATCAATACCATTTTCACATACAAAGTTCATGGGAATGCGGATAACACAAAGGTATGTGAATTGTTTATTGAGAAGTTTTCTTATGGAAACAACATACACAGCATCGGATTTTTAACCGACATTACTGATATGCGCAAAAAGCAACAGGAATTGATAGAATCCAATGCCAATAAAAATATTCTAATCAAGGAAGTTCACCACAGAGTTAAAAACAACCTACAGGTACTGAACAGTTTCTTGAATCTTGAAAGAAGAGCCTATGGAAGCAATCCGAATCTTATCCTAGACAATATGCAGGCCCGTCTGTCTTCTCTTGCTCTTCTGCATGAAAAAACATATAATACAACGGATTTCGTAAACATCAATCTTAAGGATTATATTGAAGATCAAGACGAAACGCTTCAAATGTTATTTAATGCAAAAAATATCAATTTTAAATCAGAAATAGATGAAGACATACATCTATCAATTGAAATCATTACACCATTACTGCTGATTGTAGATGAACTTACCATGAATGCGATAAAACACGCATTCCCTGATGATATGGAAAATAAAACAATCTACAAAAAAATCAAGTTTATTGATGAAAATACATGTGAACTAATCTTAAAAGACAATGGAGTTGGTCTTGGAAGCCCAGAAAAACTTATAAACCATAATTTAGGTTGGGAAATCGTGAACAGTTTAACAAGACAGCTAGATGGAAAAATTGAAATTTTAGAAAGTGAAACTGGAACAGGATTTAAATTAGTATTCCCTACAACATTTAATGAGGAGGGGGATTAACATGCAAATAGAAAAGAAATACAGAAAAATAGATGATGTGCTTGAAGTCAACATCTATGATCTGTCAGAAAAGGGATTAGCAAAAGGATTTTATAGGCCAGTAGATCCCATTATTGAAATAGACGCAATACCTTTTAAAAAGACTTTGAGGAATATACCTTGCGATATAAATATTTATATACCCTATAACAATGGTGAAGACTTTATAATATATATGATGGGAGTGAGTATACTAGAAAGAGCAAATCTTCATTCAAAAGATGTTGAAGGCAGATTACTTAGCCAAATTTCACCAGAATTCAAAGAAATCTTATACGATACATTTTACGAAGTTTATAAAACCCATAAAACCAAAAAAATGCGTTTTGGATATTATGAAAATGGTAAATTAGTAAGATTTGCTAATGTGAAAGTGATTTATGAATTGGAACGGGTTATTTTAATATCTGATTTAAAAATTACTGCTGATGAGGATGAATATGACCACGAAAATGAAAACAGATCCAATTTTATTGAATATTTATCACAAACTGGAAGTTTCTATAAAATTAACGATAAATTCTCATGGACCCAGGGTATTTATAATATAATTAACCGTTCAAGAAAAGAAAACGATGAATATTATAATATTATCTTTGACATGGTTATTCCAGAAGACAGACCTATAATTGAAAATTTACTTAAAGCAATGGATGAAAAAGTGCAAAAATACCAAACCGTTTTCAGGATTGAAACCCCTGATGGAATAGTAAAATACTTGGATATGAGTATCTATTCAAAATTCCATGAAAACGGTGAACTAAGAAGTAGTTATGGGTTGGTTAAAGACGTTACGAAAAGTTCAAATAAAGAAACTATGCGACCTATAGACTTTATATTAAACGGATTTAAAAAATCTAAAAAACTAGCTCTACTTTTTGAACCTTTAAGTGAACAAGATTTTGTATTCAGTGAAGGATTTTACGCAATTGTGGAGGAAGATAAAGAAACATATTCCAATAAAAAAGCAATAATTAAAAACATTAAAGAACCTGAAGTCATCGAGTCATTCAGAAAACTATTAAATAGGGAAATATCTGAAATTGACGAAACATTTACATATTATCCAAAGGGCAACAGAAACAATATTAAAAAATGTGAAATATATATCGAATCATTTGATTCCGATTCAGAAACACACAGTATTGGATTTTTAACTGATGTAACTGAAGATTACAAAAAACAAAAAGCATTAAGAGAGGCAAACGAACATCAAACAGTTTTAATCAAGGAAGTTCACCACAGAGTTAAAAACAACCTTCAAGTATTGAACAGTTTCTTGAACCTGGAAAAAAGAGCATATAAAAATCAGCCTAACATAATTATTGACCATATGCAATCAAGACTATCTTCACTTGCAATCTTGCATGAAAAAACATATAATACAGAGGACTTCAAGAATATTAACCTGAAAAATTATGTCGAAGACCAAGATGCTCAGTTAACTAATTTAATTGGATTAAGAGATGGTATTGAATTTGTATCTGAAGTAGATGACGATCTTAACTTATCCATTGAGATTATTACACCATTGCTACTGGTTATAGACGAATTAACAATGAATGCTATTAAACACGCATTTCCGGATAAAACAAGACCTAATAAAATGATTAGAAAAGTCATTACTAAGGTCGATGACAATACTGCAAAACTATTGCTGACAGACAATGGTGTCGGTATTGACAATCCTAAGGAAATTTCCGCCAATTTGGGCTGTGAAATCATTAAAAGTCTAACAAGACAACTGGACGGAACAATCAAGCTATTAAATCTTGAAAACGGAACAGGTTATGAGATAACTTTCCCAATTAAAATGGAACATACAATAACACAATGAGAATTTATACGAATAAACTTAATGTTTAAATAAAATGAAAAACAAATGAATATAGATATAAAAAGGTGTATAAATGAGCGAAAGAATATTAATTGTAGAAGATGAAGCAATTACTGCATTAGATTTAAAATATAGTTTAGAAGAATTAGGTTATGAGGTAATAGCTACAGTAGATACCGGTCAAGATGCAATTGATACTGCTGCAGAGACTGTACCTGATGTTGTTTTAATGGATATTAAATTAAAAGGCGATATGGAAGGTATTGAAGCAGCAGAAGTAATTTCAGAATTGAGAATACCTATTGTTTATTTAACCGCAAACACCGATACAGATACCTTTGAAAAATCAAATGTTAAAGGATCATACGGATTCATTTCAAAGCCTTATGACATTACCAAATTAGATAAAACCCTTAAAATCACTATCAAAAGAGCACAGTTCGAAGCAGAAAAATTAAATGATGCTCATGGATTTAGTGAATAATTTTTCAAGATATCATGTCTGGAAAAATAACAACAGAAGTTGATACTAGACCAAAAATATTTGCTGTTAGTTCTGAAGAAAAGCTATTGGGCGAAATTAAAGAATATGTAGAAAACTACAACTACCGGTATGTAGGCTCTGCTTTTAAAAAAGAAGACATCATGATAAAGATAGGTGAATTATCACCTGATTTAATTTTACTTGATGCTGATGAAAAAGGTTTGGATTTACTTGAACTGTCCGATGAGTTCGAACTGTACAATACTCCTATGATAACCATTGTTGGAGAGGAATTCAATGAAATCATCGATAAGATAATAATGAGTACTCCATATGGCTATCTGATTAAGGACATTGATGAAGAAGAACTGCAAAGGGCCATGGCTGTTGCAATCAAAAAACATACTCAGAACACCGAAAACATTAAGATTGCAAAGTGTCGTATTAAAGAAAAAAACATTGAACTTTTAATCGAAAAGTCAGATTCAAGCTTTCTTTTAATTATTTGTGTCGCACTGATTTTAATGGCAGTGTTTACAAGAAACGCAACATGGTTACAATGGGTTTTGATTATCCCTACAGGAGCCATGCTTATCAATTCACTTGTAAGTATCAGAAAACAGAGCGAAGTTATTGAATACGAAAAATATCCTTTTATAAGCATTTTTATCCCAGCACACAATGAGGAATACACAATTCAGTCAACAGTGGAAAGTATCTGCTCCTGTGATTATCCAAACGAAGAGGGTGAACCTAATTTTGAAGTTATTGTAGTCAATGACGGTTCAACCGATGATACCGGCAAAATATTGTCCGAAATGAAAAATAAATTTTCTCAACTTAAAATTGTAACCAGATACCCTCCAAGATCAGGAAAAGGAAAGGGATTTGTGCTGAATGATGCGCTGACCCTCTCTAGAGGAGAAATCATTGGCGTTTTTGATGCTGATACTCAAATTAAATCCCATTATTTAAAAACCATTGTGAATTATCTTAATGACCCTGAGATTGACGGCGTACAGTCAAGAGTTAAAATGTATAACAAAGACGAAAACTTTTTAGCCCGTATGCAGCATGTCGAATTCGGTAGTTTTGGAAATACCTTAATCGCTAAGGACAATTTAGGAAAAACCGGATTTTTAGGTGGTAACGGCCAATTCGTTAAAAAGCAGTCAATTATCGACTCCGGAAGATGGGACGGTTTTGCAGTTACTGAAGATTTAAACCTGGCCATTAAAATAATGCTTCAAGGTGGAAAAATACGCTACTGCGGGGATGTCGCCGTTTATCAGGAAGCGGTGACTAGCTGGAAACCATTCTTCAGACAGAGAGTCAGATGGGCTATTGGTAACTTTGAAACCTTGTTCGTTTACCTGCCACAGATTCTAAGGGCCAAAATTCCATTAGCAAAAAAATTCAATATTCTTGAACATATTTCATTTTACAGTTTTAACCTGTTAATCTTCTTTGGATTTTTAATTACAATACTGAATGTAATATCCTGGTTCTTTTTCCACAATGTAACCATTATAAGAATGGATGCTCCATTCATTATAGGATTTTTATCAGTGATTGCATTTTTCCCTGGAATCATGATTGCGCTTTCAAGAGACAATCCTAGTCAGTTGGAATTCATCAAGGATATAGTGAAGTACTACGTCTACTGTTTCCATTTGATTCCGCTCTTTTTCATGACAATGGTGAATATGATGACAAGAAAAGAAAGGAAATGGGCTAAAACTGAGCATAAAGGAGGAGACTGATGAGACGAGAAGATATTATTCATGGATTTATTATATTCATTATTCTACTAATTATTGCAGCCAACATTAATGGTATAAACAGCTTTTTAAGTGTCCATACAGATAGAACAACCAATTTTGGACACAGTGTGGCTGTTGTTCCCCAAGCATGGAATACTTCAGAGGAAGTGAATTTAACTAACCAGTCAAAGATTCCTAATGCAATAACAAATAAATATATTTTCATTGACATGTGGGATGACTGGCCAGAAAGCCATATAACACAAATTTCGAATGAAAGGTTTAGTAAAATGGAAAATGGAAGTTTTAAAGTCTTAAAGATTGAAAATACTACCATGTCTGGCGTTCCAGTATCTAAGGAGTATTTCACAAACCCTTCAAGGGACAATAATGTTACATGGAGCCATATTGGAGTCAATTATGTCTTCAATAAGGAGGATACAAATTATGCAATACAGGTTCACTACTTCACAACACACGATTACGATAATGAAACATTCCTGAAAGAAGTGGATGACCGTGTTGAAGATACCATGTCAAACATTCACAACAATAACTACAATGCATTCATTTCAGGGATTTGGCATACTTATGTATTCTTTAAAAATTTAGTTTGGAAGTGAATAGCTATTAAATTATAGTTATTGCTTCTTATTTTTAATTTTAAAAGTAAAAACTTCAGAATTTTAAACGATTTTTAAAAAATTTTAAAAAATAGTTAAGAAAACATGAAAAATCAATAAAGACATCTATATGTCAAAGGGATGATTTTCACACATTGGGTCTTTTATTATATTTCTCTTTTGATGATACTCAAGGTAATACATCATCCACTGATTTGACAATTCCTTTAAGATATCATCATCAAGCCTTTCCTGTGGAGTGAAGAAATCCATTTCATTTCCACCGACGACAATTGCAATATTTCCCAACTCAATCAGACAGAAAAAGTCACAACGGATATTGTGAACATCAAAGTCCTTTTCTTCTGTGAAATTCTTATGGTGGGTATAATTATAGAAAAACGTATTCAAATATTCGAAATCTATGAATTTGATTTTGCGAACATCCAAAATCAAATCTTCCCGCAGGTAATGATTCTTATAAGAAAATTTAGATAAGAAGTCAACATCCCAAATATTATCATAAAAAAATGAAATGAATGAATCCTTTGCAAATCTCATTGACAATGACAGGTCATTATCACTTTTAGGAGATCCAAGTTCTACATCAAAAAATTCCAGATAAATGGAATCACCTGAAATCTCGATGGAAGATAACTTTGCAAAGTTACTTATTACATCTTCAATTAGTTTCAAAGAATCATTCCTCATTTACAACACCTACAAATAAATCATAAGCCCCTTCAAGTTCATATTCCTTTTCATCATCAAATCTTTTATCCCACTTGAAATTTTGAATCTCGATTTGGCTGTTGACAGACCCGTTCCATTCAACGTCAAAACCGGATCCCACTAACTGATTGTAAACTATTTTACCGATTTCCAATGATGCATCTTCACTTCTCTGGAAATCTCCAAATGTTATTCTCAATATTTCATCACTGATTGCCTCTTCCACATCTTCAAATGTGTAAAAGCAAAATCCTTGAGCTTGGTATTTGTTGTTAAACAAATGGGCATACAATTCAAATATGTCCTCAACACCCTCCTCAAAGTCATAACCGCAATTGTGAACCGCGACAATGGACTTTTCAGCCAATTTTTTAAAGGTTTCTTCCAATTTCTGGAAGTTGTGGTTGTCAAAGCTGTTTAAGGAGATGTCAAATTTTGAAAAATCAACTTCCTCTTCAATGAACTGGTCTTCCAATATCTCCAATATTTCTTCAGCTGAGAAAAATCCAGATTTAGTTAACAAATCTATCATGTATTCAATTTCACTAACTAAATCGTCACTCATTAATCAATCATCTCCAAGAAACATTTGAATACGGGTTACGTTTCCTCTTTCAGTAAATCCTGAAAATACTCTATCTTCCCCAATATAAGCTATGGAAAAGTCATCATTTTCTTTATATCTGTAATTTTTAAGTTTTGTATATGATTCAAAAGCGATTTTAGGATATATGTTGAAATTCTTTTGGAAAATATAGAATGTGTCCCTGAATTTCTGAACACTGTCATGCTCTTCAATGTTTCCTGATTCTATAGCTACAAAAATATCCAAGCCATCCTCATTTACGGCATAGTGCGCATCAAAGTCAAGGATACCTACAGTTGCCATTGCCAAGGTATGGCATAAATCGTAGTCCGCTTTAATTAAAGGAGAACAGAATTCAGGAATGCCTGCGTCAATGCCCGCCTGCCTCATTTCGGCTGCCGCCTTAATGAGTTCAGCGCCGAAGATTTCTTCATTGTCCCATGCCCAGGACCATTGATTTAAATCGTCACTGTAGAATCCCAAAACCTGTATGGGAAATTCAATGTCTTCTCCAAAAGTCAAGACACCTTTGTCCAGGTCCAAATCACCCTCTAAATCGCCGATTAATTCAGATAAGTTTTCCTGTTTATCTAAAGCCAAAGCCCCATATTTAGATAAGACTACTTTAAATGTATCTCCTTCACGGATAACTACAGGTTCTTGTATTTCTTTCAATATAAACACCTAAAATTCTAATTTTGAAATTCTGTCCATTGCTTCAATAGTATTTTCCAATGTATTGAATGCTGTAAGTCTTAAGTATCCTTCACCACTTGGTCCAAAACCTGATCCAGGAGTACCGATAACATTCGCTTCATTTAAAAGAACATCAAAGAAATCCCAGGAGTCCATGTTATTTGGTGTTTTTACCCAGATATAAGGAGAACTTACTCCACCATAGACTTCAAGACCAATGTCTGTCAAGCTTTCCCTGATTACTTTTGCATTTTCCATATAATAGTCAACTACTTCCTTAATTTGGGCTTTGCCCTCTTCTGAGTAAGTCGCTTCTGCGGCTCTTTGAACAGGATATGATACACCATTGAATTTTGTTGTTTGTCTTCTGTTCCATAATGGGTTGACTTCCACGGCATTGCCTTCATTATCATATGCCATCAATTCCTTAGGAACAACAGTGTATGCACAGCGGGTTCCTGTGAATCCTGCAGTTTTTGAATAACTCTTGAATTCAATAGCTACTTCGCGTGCTCCTTCAATTTCATAAATGGTGTGTGGAACATTATCTTCATTGATAAATGCTTCATAAGCGGCATCGAATAATATTATTGCTTTGTTTTCCTTTGCATAATCAACAAATACTTTCAATTGATCTTTGGTTAATGTAGTACCTGTTGGGTTGTTTGGATAACATAAATAGATGATGTCTACAGGTTCGGAAGGCAATTCAGGAATAAAACCATTTTCCGCATTGCATTTCAAATAGGTCAATCCTTCATACATTCCGTCATCACCCATTTCTCCAGTTCTTCCAGCCATTACGTTTGTATCCACATAAACTGTGTAGACAGGGTCTGTTACTGCAATCTTATTGTCTAGGCCAAAAATTTCCTGAATGTTACCTGTGTCACATTTTGCTCCGTCACTGATGAATATTTCGGAAGTGTCCAGTGAAACACCATAAGGTTTGTAATCATTTTCAACAATGGCTTTTGCTAAAAATTCATAACCTTGTTCAGGGCCATATCCCATAAATGAATCAGCATTTCCCATTTCATCAACAGCATTTTTAAATGCATCGATGACTGCAGGGACTAAAGGTTTGGTTACATCCCCAATTCCCATTTTAATAACATCAGCATTGGGATTTGCTTTTATGAATTCAGCTTCTCTTCTTGCTACCTCTACAAAAAGATAACTACTTTTTAATTTGAGATAATTTTCATTAATTTTAACAACCATATTTAAACCTCTAACAGTAATATATTATACTATTATTTTCTTTTTCAAATTATTTAAAATGATTGCTAATTTGAAAAATTATTTGAAAAAAAATAAATATTAAACGTTATTGCTTTTTTATAAACTAATAAGAACTGTTTTGAAGAAATGATAACAGAACCACAATATCTTCAAAAATGAAGCAATATAAACCA
>JAILDN010000082.1 GCA_024689425.1 Methanobrevibacter sp. | reverse complement strand
CATCTAAAAATATAATATAACCATCTTTAAAGGTTACAGGTAAATCTTTATTTGCTCTGAATCTGTGTTTTGCACCATATTCAAGCATGTAATCATTTTTTTTATGATATTGATTGATTAATATTTCAATATAATCACATTCATCCCAATATTCCTGGTCTAATTCATCTAATAATTCTTTACAGTTTAATTGAAATACATCTGTGAAATCTTCTTTATCTGATGCATATAGACCATCTATACTTGTCAGATAATGTTCCACTTTTTTTAAAACATCTGTATATGCCATGTATACCCTCCAAAAAATTTTTTATGATTTCTTATTTATTTTTCTAAAATGCAATATCCTCAGGTGATTCAATAGTTAAATCAACTGGTTCAGGATTAGGATTTAAAGTAAGACTACTAGCTACTGGCCCATAACTGCAACGACAATTACCATTCCATGAAACTTTATTATTCCTTTTAACCCATAAAGTATGATATTTAGGTAATTCAACACAATACACCATACCAGTATATTCTATCTTCTCCACATAACAATCATTGAAATTAACAAATTCTTTTTCATATAAATTATCATAGCTAATTAAGAATTCACTATCTTTATTTAACTCCCATGGTTTCATGAAACATGGTTCACCATTCTGATAAACAAAACAATTATGATCAGGAGTAATGCACATATCAATATCATCATTATAAATATGATACATGTACTTGAAAATATTGTAATGGCCGATTAATTGAACATAAGGTAGAAAATCAATACTATTGTCTTTTGGGTTAAATGATAATATTGTGTCTTCACGGTTTAAGTCTTGAAAATGTTTCCATCCATACTGAGTAGCTATTAAAGTATCAGGCATGAAACAATTCGGATGTACTGGTAATAAATCCTGAGCTTCATTTAAAGTGTATGGATTATTTGATTCTAAATCAAGACAATCATCACATACATCATCATCACCGGCAGTTATTATTTCCACTTCACCGACATTATAATTTTCATATGCTTGTAATGTGCCTGTATTAACTGCTCTTGCATGTTCAGTTCGAGCAATCATTTCCGCTCTTCTGGATACAGATACATTTCCAATAGGTTCTAAAGGTAATTCTAATAATTGTTTTTTAGTAGTTTGAGTTGATTGTCCTGTGGCTACTGCATTAAATATGGTTTCTCTTATACCTACACATAATTCAGTATTTAAGTTTCTGATTAAATCGAAATTATATTGTTGTATAATATATAATGCTTCAGCATCTGCAGGGGATAAGTTCATACCTTTACGTAATTGTTTGTATCCTAGACGAGCACCTATCATATAGAATTCTTCAATGAATGTGCTGCTGGATTCAACATTTTCATCAATAAGATTATTCAATTCATCTTTGAAATCACTACTGTCGAAGAATTCTTTTAATTCTTTACTGTGCCTGTATCTACTATTGATTGGTGGTTCGGCTTTAGTAGTGTTTCTAGCTATTTTTTTTAATTGAGTATATTCATATGAACCAATCCAGTTTTGACTATGCTTGATTAAATTATCTAAACCTTCACGCAGAGAATTATAGTATCTGCGTTCTCTTTTAGATAATTTTTTAGTAACAGGTAATTTTAAGCCTTGCTTATCAAAGTAATGGTTGTTTATTATTTTATTATTCTTTTTTTTACCAGTCCCATTCATCACCGTTACTCCATTCACTTAGCAATCCACTGTTTAAAACATTATTTTTAAATCTTTTGAATACGCTAACATTATCTTCATTAACCAGTTCGTTACTGTTTAAATCATTTGATAATGTGTTGGGTACATCTCCCCATGGTACTGGTTCTAATCCATAATCTTTTCTTACTTCGTTTACAGTTACTACTCCACTGTTTAATTTATTCATTTCGATTTGAGTTCGTTTTAATTTATCCTCAATATCCATTTCATTAAACTGGAATAATTCCTGAAAACCATTATGGCCGAGTTTTTTGTTGAATGCTCCTTCTATTAATCTTGCTTTAGCATTCATCATGTCTTTGAAATCCTTGTCTTGAGATTCACCACTACCAGTTCCTAGGTTTGCTGTTTCACGTATCCCTGCTTTTCCAGGTTGTACACCGTAACATGTTAGTATCATGTCTCTGCATAATTCTAATAATGAAATGAAATCCATTTCACTATTACTTGTTGCTGCAGATTGGAATGTTGCACCTTTAACTGCTAATGTTCCACCTTTACGGCGTTCTTCAGTTAATGCTGCTAATCTTAATATTTCTTTTTCAAAACTTTCATCAGAAATATCTTTATCAAAACTAAGAATTGCTTTAGGATCTATACCATCGTTTTCTAAGATTTTTTGATTATGCTCTAATCCCAGATACATCATCAGAATAGGTAATCTTATTTTTTCCAGTTTACTTACACCATATTTTATATCACGTAGGTCTACTCCAGGTTCATAAATATGTATAAGTTCTTCAGGTTCGTATCTGATTGATGGTTTACTACGATAACCCCATTGTTCAGTATCAGGGAACCATCTTAATAGTTGTGGCGGTATATACTGAAAACCGGATATTACATTGTAAGGGTCATCATCTCCATAATCGAATTTTTCATAGTTTACTTCTATGAATGCATCACCGGTTAATTCAAAACTGGTGATGTATTGTTTATGAAACATTGCATAGGTTATTTCAGATGACCATCCTTCAGGATTATTGAACAAATTGGTTAGGTAATTTGTTCTTTCGAAGTCTACTTTTAAATCATCTTGATTGTTTATACTGAAACCATTGATGAGTAATGTGTCACTTATTACTTGTATGCTTCGGTATACGTAGACATTATTTTCTGCATGTTTGTAAAGTTGATAATCTCCTATGGTACGATTTGCTGATTGGAATATCCATCCGTAATTACTGTAGAATTTATAGTAGTTACTATTTAATGTTGGATCGGATACTGCTGGTAGATGGTTTCTTAATCTATTGT
>JAILDN010000096.1 GCA_024689425.1 Methanobrevibacter sp. | reverse complement strand
TAGAAGAAAATATGAGGAATTGAAAAAAACCTACTTAAAAAAGAATATAACGCTTCACGCCCTATATAATGAACTTAGAAAAGAAGTGGATATAGACGAACATACCTTCTTTAGAATAATTAATAGAATACGTGAAGAAGAAGGTTATGAACCATTAAATAGTGAAAGAAAAAGGATTAGTAACAAGAAAAATCATTACCATAATCCTTAGTGTCCAACATAATATCTTAAAATAGCTCCGATTCCACCAAATGCACGATAAAGTTGCATTCCTTCTTCGGTTTCAGTGGAAATAAACTCTACATTAGTGTTCATTTCTTCAGCCATTTCAACAAAATCTTCAACCAATAATTCAGAAGAATCTTCTTTTAATAACTCATTACAATTAGGACAATGTTCTTTAATAGAATCTGCTTCAGATTGGGTTTTAACAGTGAATTTTTCTTCATGCCCACAACTAGGGCATTTAAAAGTTTTACGTAGAGATGACAAATCTTCAGATAAAAGTAATGTATCTACAGCACCAATGACTAAATTGTTTCTTACTTCATCTTCACCATAAGAGTACAACCCATCATCCTTTCTTAACTCATTTAAAAATCTTTGGACGGTTTTCTTCTCTTGCATTACATCCAATTCATCCAATAAATCAGCAGATTTATCCATAACTTCCCGAATACCAAATTCACCAGTATATGAAGTATCTACAGTTGCAATTATCTTATCCTTAATTTCATATTGGATATAATCGGCATCAACCAAATCATTTTTAGTAAAACCCGGACCACCAATAACAACTGCCTTTAAATCATCCTTTAATGGTAAAAATTCATCATTAATGTGTGAAGCAATACGTTTTAAAAACTCACGAGCAGCATCTTCAATAACACGATCAAACCTTCTTTGTGATTGACCCCCTGCTTTATGTTTTCCAGGAACCCCACTTGTCAAATGACTTAAGATGGTAACTTTTTTACCTTTTAATGTCGCAATAGTGGCCTCTTTTCTGTCAACTACTGCCAAACCATAGGTTTCACGCTCTTCAATCATGTATTCAAGAGGTTCTAAGAAAAATTCATTGTTACATTTATACCAGTAAGTTGTAACCGGTTCCGGAGGTTCTAAAATATATTTCTCCATTTTTTCGGTACCCGGTCCGCCTTTAGGAATCATACCAACAAAAAGAACCAAACCATGTTCTGGAGGCTTTTTATATAAACGTATACTTTGAATGATAACCTCAATAGCTGATTGAACATTTTTCTTTGTTTGTTTACTTTTAATGTTAGCACTCTGACCAAGCTCATCCCTCATATGTTTACCAACATCACTTAATTGTTTATCAGGAGGAATGTAAACGGAAACAAGTTCTGTACCTCTACCTTTCTTTTCAGATAATTCTTTTAAAGTTTTTTTAAATTCAAATAATTCTTTTGATGATACCTCTGCCATCGTTATCCCTTAATAAAGTTAATAAATATAATATATAAGATTATATTATTACAAATATAAATAATTAATGAAAAATAGAAGTTTAGGATAAAATTTTATCCCCAATTTTATTAAATAACTCAATATCATCCTCAGATATTGTTCCAATCTCAAGCAAATCCATGCCAGTTATATCTTTTATTTCCCGAGCTAAATGAACATATGTGTCTGGATAATCATTATATCCAAATATATGCCAAATAACATTCCCTTTAAAGACCATTTCCAAATACCAGTCATAACCTTCCAAATCATCAGGATCTCTTGTATGGGATTTGACATGGTAATCCTCCAAAATCCAAGCATAAACATGGTACTTATCTAAAAGATTTAAAATAGTAATCTCATCATTTTCAGTGAGTTCTTTTTGAATATAACCCTCAATAGATTTATTTTCAAAGTTAATTATTAATCTTGGATTGGGAAGCTCATATGGATAAGTTCTATAGTGGCCAAATTCAATAGTTTTAATAGATAATTTCTCATCCCCATCATAAACACCATCACGTTTAATATTATAAAAAAGAGGTGTTGCAAGCTGTTTTTGATAGTTTAAATGTAACACATCAAAGTTAAATAAGTCATTTAAGATTTCACCGAATTTAGACCAATTTTTAGGAAAATTATTTTTAAAGCTATATTCGGCATAGCCATCAGTAGAATATATAATAACGATGCAGGAGTAAATTAATTCAATTTTAGAAAAATATAAAAACTCTTCAGATTCAAAATCTTCAAATAACTTTAAATTATCAAAATCTGTTAAAAATCTATCGATTTCATTATCATCTAAATTATGGATTTTGCTTGTCATGTTTCGTCTTAAGTCAACTAAAATATCAGTCCATGAATCATCACACAAAACACTCTCATTTAAAATTTTATCCCCGCTGCCTCTTTCAGATATTTTGTAATATGCATTTTTATTAGTAAAATCTATTGTAAATGATTCATAATGCCTGTTGAGGCGTTTAAAATTAAACCTTTGAGTAATTTCTATTTTTTCAATCATGACTATCCCTTAGTTTTACAAACAAAAGTTTTCAAATTAGCTAAAATTAAGATTATTAAAAAATCTTCTTATAATAATATCTAAACAAATATTTATATAAAGTAATTTACTAATTTAAATTATCAAGTGATATTATGGTTATAAGAAGATGTCCGCAATGCCACACCACAAGTGATGACAGTTATGGATTTTGTATTAAATGTGGATGTGAATTCCCAAAAATAGATGAAACGAGTAATTTATGTCCCCTATGTAATTATCCAAATCCTCAAGAAGCAGATTATTGTGTAAAATGTGGTACTCCATTAATTTTTAAAAATAACTTTGAAAATAATGATAATAATCCAAATCCAATAATTTTAAATAGAGATTTTGATACATCTCCACCACGCACAAGTAGAATAATAATTGTTTTGGGTTATCTCTTCTCTCTTTTGGGCGGACTTATAGGCCTTATTATTGCAATATATTTGGTAACTAGAAAAGATCCCGTTGCAAAAAAACATGGTAAGATACAACTCGCAATATTTGCATTCTATATTATTTTGATAATTATCTTTGTTGCAACTGGTGCAATAACCATGAGTGATATCAATCATTATGCTCAGTTATTTGGTGGTAATTTTACTAATATGACCGGATTATAGGCAAATACATTACAATTGCACCATCATTATTATCATAGTAATTAGGAACTATCCTATCAACTTTAAAATTAAATCCTTTGTAAAATTCATAAGCGGCAAGATTATACTCATTTACTTCTAGATATATATTTGCTATATCAAACATCATTAATACTTGAATAGCTTTAGATAACAATTTTGTTCCCGCTTTTTGCCTACGATAATTTTTATCAACTGCAAGGGAAATAATATGTCCCTGATTTTCATATTTTATCCAAAAAATAATGTATCCTACAACATATCCCTCAATTTCGGCAACCAAAAAGCCAACACCCATGTCATATAAACTTTTAAACATGTTTATTCCATAAGATTGGTCAAAAGACATATTTTCAATTTCAAATACTCTTTTTAAATCTGCAGGAACAAATTCTCGGATAATCATCATAGAAACAATATAAAAAACAAGATATTTAAATATTTTTAAAAAGAAAAAATAAATTATAAATAATTAGAGTAGATAATAATGTGGAAAAATTTTGCAGAATATTTATTGTCCCAATGTGATAAAAATCCGACTAAAGTAGCAGAAATTGGTATTGGAAAATTTTCTCAAGTTTTTGATTATTTGAATGAATATGAAAATATTGAAATAATAAAAACTGATATTTTGCCAAATGATTCTAGCGTGATTAAAGATGATATTACAAATCCCAACTTGGAATTATATGAAAATATGGATATTATCTATTCTATTAGACCCCCTAGTGAACTTCAACCATATTTAATTAATTTAGCTTTAAAAATTAACTCACAATTAATAATTAAGCCCTTGACAAATGAAGATTTAAATACTGGTAAAACAAAAATGAAATTGAAAAATTTTAAAAAAGCTAGTTTCTACATTCTAAAGTGATAAAATGAACGATTTATTCTCAAAATATAAAACATCATCTAATGGGCTTACAGAATCTGAAGCTAAAAAAAGACAAAATAAATATGGTTTAAATGAAATTAATGAAAGCAAACCAACACCTTACTATTTATTATTTTTAAGTCAATTTGTTGATGTTTTACTGTTCCTTCTTTTTATTGCTGCCATTGCGGCATATGCTATTGGTGATGTAATTGATGCTGGAGTAATACTGCTTGCAATTTTATTAAATGCCATAATGGGTTTTATTCAAGAATACAGGTCACAAAAAGCTGTTGAATCTTTAAAAGATTTAATTGTTAAAAAAGCAATTGTTAAACGGGAAAATCAAATAAAAGAAATTGATGCCAAATATTTAACAACTGGAGACATTGTTATTTTAGAAGAAGGAGATAAAGTTCCTGCTGATTTAGTTTTAATAGACACAAATAGCTTAACCTGTGATGAATCACATCTAACTGGAGAATCAGAATCCGTAAGAAAAAATGAAAACGATGAAATTTATATGGACTCAGGAGTTCTTTCAGGAAAAGGTGTGGGAATTGTTACAAAAATTGGAATGGAAACAGAAATTGGTGAAATAGCCAGCATTATTCAAGAGGATTCTGATGAGACTCCTCTAGAAAAGAGAGTCGGAACTCTTGGAAAATCGTTATCAGCTATTGCAATAATTGTGTGTATTGTCATTTTTATAATGGAATTATTGCAGGGAACTGAACTTGTGGAGACATTTATGACTGCAGTTTCACTTGCTGTAGCAGCAATTCCTGAAGGTTTACCTGCAGTTTTAACATTAACATTGGCCATAGGTATGCAGGAGATGTCTAAATCCAACGCTATTGTTAAAAGACTATTATCTGTTGAAACCTTAGGTTCTTGTACAATAATTTGCTCTGATAAAACCGGAACTTTAACTGAAAACAAAATGACAGTTGTTGAATCGTTCTTTACAAATGAAGAAAAAACCCATTTAATTGGTAGTTTATGCAATAATGCAGTCATTAATGATTCTCAAATTATTGGTGATCAAACTGATGGGGCAATTTTGAAGTTTTCAAGACCCCCTAAAGAAAATCTTGAAAGGGTTAATGAAATACCTTTAGATAGTAATCGTAAAATGATGACAACCACATATAGACTTAACAGTGGAAACAATATCATATTATCAAAAGGTGCGCCTGAAATAATTCTAGGCAAATGCAAATACATAGATAATGATGGAAGTATTGAAATAATTAACCAAGAAATTGAAGAAACACTAATCAAAAAAATTAGTGAAATGGCGGAAAATGCATTAAGGGTAATTGGCTTTGCATATAAAATTGAAGATGATGCAGACCCTGAAGAAGATTTAATTTTTACGGGATTAATGGGTTTAATAGACCCACCAAAAGAAAGTGCTAAAAAAGCCGTCCAAGATTGTATAAATGCTGGAATACAGGTAAAAATGATTACTGGAGACCATGAAAAAACAGCATATGCAATTGCCAAAGAATTAGGGATATTGACCAATGGCGAAGTTATTACAGGAACAGAATTTAATGAATTAAGTGATGAAGAATACTTAAAAAGAGTTAATAATATTCAAGTTTATGCAAGAGTAAAACCTATTCAAAAAATGAGGATTGTGGAAACCCTAAAAAATCAAGGCCACATTGTTGCAATGACCGGGGATGGTATAAACGATGCGCCTGCACTTAAAAAGGCATCCATTGGTGTTGCAATGGGTGATGGAACAGATGTTGCAAAAGAATCTGCAGACATGATTTTACAAGACAATAATTTTAAAACTATTGTAAAAGCTGTTGAAGAAGGAAGAAAAATCTATGATAACATAAAAAGATTTGTGAAATTCCAAGTGTCAACAAACGTAGGGGCAATATTAACCATAATTGGTGCAAGTTTACTTTCATTACCTCTCCCATTTAATCCAGTACAATTATTATGGTTGAATATAGTGATGGACGGTCCTCCAGCACAAACATTAGGTATAGAAGGAGCAGAAAAAGATATTATGAAAAGACCTCCTGAAACCGGAGATATTTTAACTAAAGAAACCATGTTAAAAATATTTCTTACGGGACTAGTAATGGCAATAGGAACCGTTGCAATGTTTTTCTGGCAAATCAATATTGGAACTCCGACAAAAAAAGCGATGACAATAGCATTTACTTTATTTGTAATGTATCAACTATTTAATGCATATAACGGTAAATCCAACTCAGAAAAATCACACAAATACCTGTATATGGGAATAATACTTTCATTTGCACTCCAATTATTAATTATATACTTACCACAATTACAAACAATATTTAGAACTACATCCATTGGGCTTCTAGATTGGGTAATGATTATAATAGTAGCATTTACAATAATAATATCAGATAAAATAATGAGTAAAGTGATAAAATGAAAAAATCGTATATTTTCATTCTTGGTGGAACAAAAGACTCAACAGAAATCATCAGCCACTTAAAAGCTAATTATAATACCCATATTTTGACTACAACAACAACAGAATATGGATCAAAATTAGCAATTGGAGCGGGAAGTGATGAAACGATTGCAAGACCTCTTTTAAAAGATGAAATTATCGAAATAATAAATAATTCGAACTTTGATTTATTAATTGATGCAACACACCCATTTGCAGAACATATCACACAAACAAGTGTAAGTGTTTCTAAAATTTGTGATATTGCATATATTCGCTTTGAAAGACCTCCATTAAACTTTGAAAATATTGATACTTCACATATAATTTATGCAAAATCATTTGAGGATGCAGGAAAAATAATATCTAAAGACTTCCCTCAAGGAAATATATTGCATTTTGCAGGAGCCAACACAATGAAAGATGTCTTAAAAAATGTTTCAATAGACAGATTTTATCCGCGCATCTTAAAAGTTCCAAAATCAATAGAAAAATGTGAAAACTTAGGTGTCTCACAAGACCACATCATCCCAATGAAAGGTGCGGCTAGCTTAAAAGAAAATATTGATTTAATTGAAAAGTATAATGCAAGTGTCATGATAACAAAAGAAAGTGGTGAAATCGGCGGAGTAATTGAAAAAATAGATGCTGCAAATAAAAAAGATATATCCTTAATAATGATTAAACGACCAGTTATTAAAGAATTAAACAAAAATGACATTGTCACCAATTTAGATGAATTAGATGAAAAATTAAAAAACTTGTTCTGTAACTAAAAATTCACCGAAATTACAAGTTTCTCCCTTTCCAAACGATAATATCTCAGCAACAGAAAAAATAATCAAAAATAAATATGGTTATAAAAATAGTGTAAAAAATTAATTAATAACGCCGAGACTGGGATTTGAACCCAGGCGGAGAAACTCCACGGGATTTCAAGTCCCGCGCCTTACCAGGCTAGACTATCTCGGCTTTATGAAAATTACAAGGAAATATTTAGAGAACTCTAAATATTTATCCTTTAAGTTCGATTTCGATACTTACATTATCAGGAACATTGACCTTCATTACTTGTCTCATAGCACGTTCGTCAGCTCCAATACCGACTAAACGTTTGTGAATCCTAAGTTCCCATTTTTCCCAAGAAGCTTTTCCTTCACCATCTGGTGATTTTCTTGTTGGAACTACTAATTTTTTAGTAGGTAATGGAATAGGACCAGATAAATCAACACCAGTTCTTTCAGCGATGTTTTTGAGTTGATCACAAACATAAGCTAATTTTTCTGGGTCAGTTCCTGTAAGCTTAATTCTTGCTTGATTCATTCATTATCCTCCAAAATACAAAAAAAGAAAAGAAAGTAAAAAATTACTTTCTAATTACTGTTTACAAACTTATTTTTTATCAGTAACTTTGAGACATAATCCTGCAGCAACAGTTTGACCCATGTCTCTGATAGCAAATCTTCCCATAGGTGGGATGTTTTGAGCTTCTTCCATAACCATTGGTTTAGTAGGTTTAATTTGGACGATAGCTGCATCACCAGTTTTAAGGAAGTCAGGAGTACCTGCTTGAGGTTGACCAGTTGCAGGATCGATTTTGGAAGTTAATTCTAAGAAAGTACATGCAGTTTGAGAAGTGTGACAGTGGAATACAGGAGTGTATCCAACAGTGATTACACCAGGGTGTTGTAATACAACAACTTGTGCAGTAAATTCTTTTGCAACAGTAGGAGCGGAATCGGTGTGACCTGCAACGTCTCCTCTTCTGATATCGTTTTTACCTACACCTCTTACGTTGAATCCGATGTTGTCACCAGGTTCAGCTACTTCAAATTGTTCGTGGTGCATTTCGATAGATTTTACTTCTCCGGAAGCTCCAGCAGGTTCGAAGATAACATTTTCTCCTTTTTTCATAATACCAGTTTCTACTCTTCCTACAGGTACAGTACCTACACCAGTAATGGAGTATACGTCTTGAATAGGAATTCTTAAAGGTAAGTCAGTAGGTTTTTCAGGAGGAGTTAATTTGTCTAATTCATCAATGAGAGTGTCACCTTTGTACCAGGACATATTGTCACTTTTTTCTTTGATGTTGTCTCCTTCAAATGCGGAAAGAGGGATGAAAGGAACATCAGCAGGGTTTCTACCGATAGATTTGAGTACGACGCCAACTTCTTCTTTAACTTCATTGAATTTGTCTTCACTGTAATCAACCATATCCATTTTGTTGATAGCAATGATCAATTGTTTAATACCTAAAGTCATGGATAAGAATAAGTGTTCTTTAGTTTGTGGCATAACACCGTCGTCAGCTGCAACAACTAATACAGCAGCGTCTGCTTGGGATGCACCAGTAATCATGTTTTTAACGAAGTCTCTGTGTCCTGGACAGTCTACTACAGTGTAATCGTATTTTTTAGTGGAGAATTTTTGGTGAGCTAAGTCGATAGTTACTCCTCTTTCTCTTTCTTCACCTAATTTATCCATAACAAATCTGAATTTGTTTTCTCCATCATCTAATTGTTGTTCAGCGATTGCACCAGCTTTTAATAATAAATGTCCAACTAAAGTGGATTTTCCGTGGTCAACGTGTCCAATAAATGCTAAGTTAAGATGTTCTTTTTCTTTTGCCATTATAATACCTCATTTAATATATATTAACAAACATTAGTAAGCTTAAATGTTAGCTTAAATTTAATTTATATTTTAACATATAAATAGATAATGTTTTTTTCACGATTTTTAAATAAAAATAATAAAAAATAAAAAAATTAAATTTTAATTTTTAAATTTATACATCTCCTAAGTAGTGACTTGTAGGGAACGGTTCTGGAGATAAACCTTTTCTTTGTCTGATTTCTCTCACGATTTGATTTTGCATTTCACGTGGGAGTGGTTCAAATCCTGCAATTTCAGTAGACCATAAACATCTACCTTCTGCAGCAGATCTAATATCACCAGCAAATCCAAACATTTCAGCTACAGGAACTTTGGATTCAATTCTAGCCATGTCTCCTTCTTGACCCATGTCTACGATTTGACCTCTTCTGTTTTGGATTTCACGAGTACATGCACCCATGTAATCATTAGGAGTGTCAATAACTACTTTTTGCATAGGTTCGAGTAATGCAGGTTCTGCGAGAGTCATTGCACCTAAAATTGCGTTTCTAATAGCAGGTAAAACTTGTGCAGGTCCTCTGTGAACTGCGTCTTCGTGAAGTTTTGCATCATGGAGTTTGAATTTTAATCCCATACAGATTTCTTCACCTAAAGGACCACTTTCAAGAGTGGATTCAAAACCTTCGAGTAATAATTCTTTTACTTCATCCAAGTATTGAATACCACGGGTCATATTGAGGAATAAACTTCTGTTGTGAACAGCCCATACTCTTCTAGCTTCTTCTTTTTCTAAACCATATTCCATGAAGTCGTTAGCAGATTCTTTACCTTTTACTCTGCCTTCTTTAATTTTTCCATCTTGGATAGCTTCAAAGAGGCTTGGTTCAATAGGTTCAACAGTTAAATAGAATCTGTTATGTTTGTTTGGAGATTTACCTTCAACTTGTGGTGAAAGTTGTCTTACAGTTTCTCTGTATACGACAATAGGTTCTGAAGTTGTGATGTCCACACCTTTCTCGTTGATTCTGTAACCAATAACTTCTAAGTGAAGTTCACCCATACCGGATACCAAGTGTTCACCAGTTTCCTCATTAATATCGATTTTTACAGTAGGGTCTTCTTTACCAGTTTGTCTTAAAACTTCAATTAATTTTGGTAAATCTTTAGTATTTTTAGCTTCAACAGCTACAGTAACTACAGGTTCTGAAATGTGTTCTAAACCTTCAAACTCTTTAATTTTGTCTTCAGGAGAACATAAAGTTTCCCCAGCAATTGCACCTTTTGCACCAGCAACATATACAATGTTACCTGCAGGTACTCTGTCAGTGTTAACTCTTTCAGGACCGAAGTATACACCTACTTGTTGAACTCTGGATTTACCGTGAGAACCAACCATGTAAACCTCTGTACCTTTTTCAATAGCTCCACCATAAACCCTACCGGTTGCAATTTCACCAGCATGTTTATCTACAGATACGTTAGTAACCATTACAGCTAAAGGTCCGTCTGGAGAAGTATTAATCATACCTTGACCTGCAGGAGATTCAATGTCTCCATCCCAGATATTAGGTACTCTGTATTCTTGAGCTTCTTTAGGAGAAGGCAAGTGTTCAACTACCATACCTAATAATACATCGGATAAAGGTACTTTTTGAGCTAATTCTTTTTCATTTTCATTATTACAATGTTCGATAATATCATTGAAGTTAATTCCAGTTTCTTGCATAGTTGGAACATTGATAGCCCAGTTGTGATATGCTGAACCGAATGCAACACTACCATCGGTGAAATCTAAAGCCCATTCTTCTTTTTTTTCTTCAGGAGCCATATTTTTAATTAATTTATTAGCTTCCATGAAGATTTTAATGAATCTGTTTTGTAATTCATCAGGTTGTAATTTTAACTCGTTGATTAATCTGTCAACTTTGTTAATGAATAAAACAGGTTTTACATTTTCTTTTAAAGCTTGTCTGAATACAGTTTCAGTTTGAGGCATAATACCTTCCACAGCACAAACAACAACTACTGCACCATCTACAGCTCTCATTGCACGAGTTACATCCCCACCAAAGTCAACGTGACCAGGGGTATCGATTAAGTTAATTAAGTATTCTTCATCTTTGTAATCGTGTACCATAGATACGTTAGCTGCATCAATAGTAATACCACGAGCTTGTTCTTGTTCGTCAAAATCTAAGAATCTTTGGTCACCCGCAAGGTCTTCGGAAATCATTCCTGCACCTGCTAAAAGGTTATCAGATAAAGTGGTTTTACCGTGATCGATGTGAGCACAGATACCAATGTTTCTGATTTGGGTAGGTTCATACATTAATTCTTTGATTTTTGCAATCATTTTGTCTCTTCTACTCAAGATAACCACCTAAATATGAATATGATTAGTGTGCTGCTTTAGCAACTCTTTCTTTCTCTTCAGCTTTTTGTAAAGCGAAACTTCTTGAATCTTCTTCAGAAGCGAGTATTAATTCGTCAGCTAAACATTCAGCAACAGATCTTTTGTTTTTGAATGATGATTGTAAAGTACCTCTAGTTAAAAATCCTAATGAAAGGTCAACTCTTCTTTGTGGAGAAATATCAACAGCTACTTGGTATCCAATACCTCCGTATTTAATACGGGTAGTTTCTTCACGAGGTGCAGTGTTTTCGACTGCAGTAACTAAAACTTGAACAGGGTTCTTTTTAGTTCTTTTGTTGATAATTTCTAATGCTTCTTTTACAATGTTATAAGCTTTATTTTTCTTACCTGAGTTGAGGTGGGTTCTCATAACTTTGTTCATTAATCTTTCAACAATGGATACTTTTGATTTTGCAAATTGTCTTTTTACGTGTCTACCTGAAGTGTGAGGTACGAGAGTTTCATCCAAACAGATGTATTTAACTAAACCTAAGTCCTCAACTTTTACTTCATCGAGATCCCATTTATCAAATAATTTACTCATAAAAATTACCTTCCTTATCTTACAGGTTTTTCTATTTTTCCACTTACCATTTCAGATAAAGCAACATTGTTTACTTTGGAAACTTTCCAACGGACTCCAGGAATATCTCCCATAGATCTTCCAGATGGTCCTCCAATTCCTTCAATCATAACTTCATCGTGCTCATCAATAAAACCGATAGCTCCGTCACCTGGTGCGAAAGCAGTTAATTGTTTACCGTTTTTAATTAATTGAACACGTACACATTTACGAATAGCAGAGTTAGGTTGTTTTGCTTCTATCCCTACTTTTTCGATTACAATTCCTCTTGCTTGAGGAGCTCCTTCGAGAGGGTCTGCTTTAACATCTAATCTTAAAGCTTTCCTTTTGTAATCTACATCTTTCCACTTAAAATTTTGTCTATTTTTTTTAAGTTTTTTTGCAGCAAAAAGTCCTGGCATATTTTTTCCTCTAATCCTTTTTGTTAAAAAACATATCTAAGAATCCACCGCTGCGATTTATACTACTTACAAGTAGTACAATCTAAATTCTAAGATATAAATCAGTAAATAATAATTAATTAGATAAAAATCATTGGTTTATCTAAAACAAAGATATCTTGAAATAAATTATGAAACCAGACAAAAAGCACACATAGTCTAGTTGAATAAGTATAGATATCTTACATTTAAATATCTTTTTTAACCTTTATAAAGGTATGGTTTTTACTAGGTT
>JAILDN010000077.1 GCA_024689425.1 Methanobrevibacter sp. | reverse complement strand
CAACCCTACATTATTGATAATATTACATATTTCAACTTAATATTTCCATTAAGCATTATTATCATTGCAGGATTTTTCGGAATCCTCTACATTAGAGAAATAAATGAAAATGAGATACTTGAAGGAATAAAGGTTGGATTTTTATTTATAATAATAGACATCATTCTTGATTTAGTTTTCTTTATAATCCCTAAGAATACAAATATTTTACTGTCAAATTATCCAGCACATGTTGCATTAATGATTATTATAATGCTGCTTACAACCACATTCCTTGGTTATTTGGCACAAATGAATATAGAGTTAAAATAAAGAGGTAATTTATGCTATCAAGAGCTCATCCACGTTATGAATCCCTAGTATTGAGAGATAAAATTGTAAAAGCTTCGAAAGAAGGGTATTTGGCTGACTCCGCAATGATTGCTCATGGTAGGGGAGAAGCATTTGACTATTTACTTGGTGAGGAAACAACACTCCCTGCAAAAAGAGCAATGTATGTTACAGTAGCTTTAATGATTCTATCAAAAAATCCGGTAATTTCCGTTAATGGAAATACAACAGCATTAGCTATTGATGAAGTAATAGAATTTGCAAAAGCCGTTAACGCAAAAATTGAAATTAATTTATTTTATAGAACTGATGAAAGAGTTGACAAAATAACAAAATTATACAAAGACCATGGATATCCAGAAATACTTGGATCAAACGATGATGATATGGCATATATTAATGAAATTAAAAATCCAAGAGCTTCTGCAAGCAAAAATGGAATATATATTGCAGATACCGTATTGGTGCCTCTTGAAGATGGAGATAGGGCAGAAATTTTATCAAAAAGCGGTAAAAATATCATTACTATTGATTTGAATCCATTATCCAGAACATCTAAAAGGTCAGATGTGTCAATTGTTGATAATGTGGTGCGTGCCCTGCCATTTATGACTAAAATAGTGGATGATTTAAAATCACAACCTATAACATATCTAAAAAAAATAATTGAAGAATTTGATAATGAGGCTAATCTCAAAGAATCATTAGATTTATTTAAAATAAAAGGAGAAATAAAATGAGAATAATGGGCGTATCCGGCTTAGCTGGATCAGGTAAAAGTTTCGTTTCTGAACTTGCAGCCGAAAGGGGTGCAATGATTATAAGTATGGGAGACATTATACGCGAAGAAGCAAAAAAGCGTGGAGAATCAACCGGTCAAACTGCTGAAAACTTAAGAAAAGAACATGGACAATATATTGTTGCTGAATTAACTATCAAAAAGATTAAAAAAATTATTGAAGATGGATTTGACTCCTCTATAGTTGTAGAAGGCATTAGAAGTCCTCATGAAGTAGAATTATTTAAAGAAAGTTTCAGTGATTTCATTATTCTTTCAATTTTCGCTAATCAGGATATACGCTTTGAAAGGATAAAAGCAAGACAAAGAGAAGATGATGCTACAAACTTTGATGAATTTAAAATAAGAGAAGATAGAGAACTAAACTTTGGAATTGGCGATGTCGTTTCTCTTTCAGATAAAATAATTGTTAATGAAAGCGATTTAGATTCATATTGTAATGAAATAAGGGAATTTTTAGAAGAATATAATGTTTAATTATTTTTCTTCTAATTTAGCCTCTTCAATAATATATAAACCACTGTCCACATACCATTGCTTTTTATCTTTTAAGATTCTTACTTTCTTTTTAAAGATTGGTCCGTCAAGAACTAATGTTTCAGCCTCACCGCCTTCAAATGCAAGATTAAGGCCCACTTTTTCATTGAGCTTAATTAAATCATCAATACATTCATCATCAACCTTACGGCCAAGCCATTTCTCATCAAGACCATAGGCTGCAACACCACTAATTATCACTTCAAAACCAAGTGAAACAATCAAACGCATATATTCCAATTCGTCTACATGCCAGTATGGTGAAATTATCTTTAAATTCAGTTCCTCACCTAATTTTTCAATTCTAGATTTTTGATAAACGGAGTAAAGTGCACCTGTATATATGGCTTCAATACCTAAACTTTTTAGCTTTTCAAAACCCCTCTTTAAATCTTCAAGCTCTGCCTCTTTAACGCCGTCCGTTTGAACACTGATAATCGGAATGTCCATCGCTTCTGCAAGCAAATCAGTGAGGTGGATGTTAGGAACATGAAACATATACGATTCATCATTTGCGGATTTCATAGAAAGCAAATATCTTACATCCTCACCATTTTCTAAAGCATTATAAACAGCCATAGTACTGTCTTTACCGCCAGAGAATAATACTGCAACTTTCATTATCTTTTCCTTTTAGTGTTTACAGAACGTTTAAACCTTCTATAATAGACTGCGAATGTATCGAAATAAATACCAATCAATCCAATGACCACACCAAATCCTCCACAGGCAAGTGAAAATTCGGTATTAGACAACATGGATGCATTAGTACTGTTTAAAGTATTATGGACAGGACCATCAATAGAAGTAGCAACAATACCATTTTTAAGCAATAGGCTCTCAACTTCATCCAAACAGGATGATGAAGCAACAACTTTAATATGGACTTGCGCATATGTAATCGGTCCACCAAAGACTAATTTATACCAGTCTGAAAATACTTTTAACGCTTGAGATGAAGAATAATTGTCAAGAGCTATATAGATAGTTCCTGATGTTCTATTAACAGTATAATTTTTAAAGTGCGGATCAACATTTTTTATGGCATAATTGAAATATTTGGCCTCACTTTCCGAGAATTTCCACATCGAAATCGTAACCCCTGTTTCTTCAAAAGATTTTACGCCATCAATCTTTAACAAATCACTTTTTAACTTATTTATATTCGTAGATGATGACACATCTATATATAATGTTTCTTGATTTGAAGGAATAGTTTTTTCAAAGGAACTTACAACCTCAGGAACGTCCGAATAAATCGGGGTTAGGAAAAATGCGCCTCCTAAAGTCCCTATAAAAAAAGCAACAACCAATACTAAAACTATTTCTTTTTTAGCCATGAATGGTCTTAACATTCCTATTGAAAAAACAAAAATCATCATTATAATAAATAATACAATGTAAATAATTGTCGTTATAATTTCCATAAACCCAACTCTTTTAATAATATAATTAAATATTTGACTAATTATACTTAAAATAAGTTTGGATTAATATTTCTTGTATACGACCATATTTTCTTCACCAATTGGCCATTCAACGATGATTTTATTTTCACCCTTATCCAAAAAAATTCTGCCGGAACCCAAATTTGAATTATGATATAATTTCAGTACCTTGAAATTTCCATCATTGAGTTTAATTGAAGCCGATATGTATGAGTTTGAAATTTTGACATTTACAGGATCATTCACTGTTAAAAATACAATTTGCCTTGACCCTTGCCCTTCACTATAAACCTGAGATATTGCATTTGATAGTTTAGAAAGTTCAGACTTTGCATCTAACATATTAGATACATCTAAAGTTTTTTCCAAACCAAAATTAGTCAAAGGCAATGTGAATGCAATTAATATAATTAGTGAAATCGCAAATATCAACAGATATTCAAGTGAAACTTGTCCTTTATTCTCTTTAATCATTTAAATCACAAAAATTAAATTTTTTAAAATCAACATACATAAATCTCCATAAAAAATAGCTATTACCAATCCTATCAAAATTGAGGGAACATAGGGAATTCCTAATTTTACAGAGATTTGATTTGAAATAATCTTTTGACTGTTCATTATTTTCAATAAATACATATCTTTTTTAGTTAAGCCACCGGCAGTTATAGTCTTAAAATAATATTTAAACTCATCATCAAAACTTTTAAAGACTTTTAAATTAGTATTTTTATTATTCTCTATTAATTCCTTAACCTGTTCATTATTGAAATAATAATTATTAACCATCATTCCAGGCTTTAAATCTGAAATATTAATATGTTTATTAAAGTTGGAATCTATTAAAATTTTTAAACTTTTGTAATTAAAAAATCCTTTTATCACTTCTGAATTCTGATTAAAAATCTCATTCTTTATAATTAAATAAATCAATAACACTACTAAAAAAGGAAATGACACTAAAATACTGTTTACTATTACGGTAAATGAAAAAGGATAAAATGATAATATCGGAGAAATGTTTAAAAAAGATATATTTAATCCAGACGGTATAGCTGAAGCAATAGATGCCAATAATTTTACATCACCACCACCCCATACATTCAATTTCCACAACATTAAACCTATAATGAATGTTACAAACCATGAAATAATAGAAAATAAAATGAATTTAATGTTAGTTGTATAAATTGTTAAAATTAAATTTGATAAAAATCCAAAAGCTAGCAAAATATAATTCAATTTATCGGGAACAAAACCTTTCCTTATATCAAAAACTGAAAAGATTATGCAAAATAATATTGTGATTGAAATCTGAATTAAAAAAATTACTTCCAAAATCATGATTAAAAATTTTAGAGAACTAGTATATTAATTAGCTAGGATTTAATCAGGTTATATTGTACAAAGATGGAATATTGTAAGAAAAAGTAAAAAAAAGAAAAAAGTTAATTTTTAGAATACTCATAAATAGCTTCTAAAAATGATTTAAATAATGGATGTGGCCTATTTGGCCTTGATTTAAATTCAGGATGGAATTGGCAACCTATAGCCCATGGATGATTAGGGAATTCAACAATTTCAACTAAGAAATCATCAGGACTAGTTCCTGAAATAATTAAACCTTTATCTTCAAGGTCTTGCCTGTAATCATTGTTAAACTCATATCTGTGTCTATGACGTTCTTCAATATCAATTTCGCCATATGCTTCATGAGTCTTAGTTCCTTCAATGATTTTACAATCATAAGAACCTAAACGCATAGTTCCGCCCATATTCTTGATTTTCTTTTGCTCTTCCATCATGTCAATGACCGGATATTTAAGATTATCATCAAATTCAGAACTATTCGCATCAGGATAACCGTTACGTCTTGCAAATTGAGTAACCATGGATTGCATACCTAAACAAATACCAAACAATGGGACATCATTTTCAATTGCATATTCGACAGCATCTAATTTCCCTTCAAATCCACGTTCACCAAATCCTCCAGGAATAAGAATACCCTCAAACTCTTTCATGATTTCCTCATCAAGTTCTTCAACATCAGAACTTAAATATCTAATGTCTGCTTTTACACCGATACTTGCAGCCGCATGCTGGAGAGACTCCCTAATACTAATATAAGCATCTTCAAGTTCAACATATTTTCCGACAATTCCTATTGTAACACTAGGATCTTTTATTTTTAAGGATTTTACAACTTCAGCCCAGTCATTTAATTTAGATGGATCCGCATCGATGTCTAAACCAATTCTATCTACAATTAGCTCACCGATTTTATGCTCTTCTAAAACTAATGGAACTTCATAGATACTGCCTGCATCAGGAGTATTGACGACCGCATTTTTATTTACATCACAAAAGTGAGCGACTTTAGCTAGCAAAGCATCATCAATGTGTACCTGTGATCTGCATACAATAACATCAGGATTGATACCCATACTTCTTAATTCTTTTGTAGAATGTTGGGTTGGTTTGGTTTTGAATTCACCGGCAGCATTCAAGTACGGGATAAATGTTACATGGACAAACATTACATTTTCAGAGCCTTCCTCATTACGCAATTGTCTTAAAGCTTCTAAGAATGGTTGACTTTCAATATCCCCAACAGTACCTCCAAGTTCGATTAAGACTACATCGTAATCCTTTTTCTCGGAAGTTTCTCTAATCATCTCTTTTATCCGATTAGTGATGTGAGGAATAACCTGCACACATTCACCCAAGTATCCGCCTTCTCTTTCTTTTTTAATTACTGATTCGTAAACTTTACCTGTTGTTATATTAGCAAATCCTTCAAGTTCCACATCTAAAAATCTTTCATAATGACCTAAATCCAAATCTGTTTCCATACCATCACTTGTTACAAAAACCTCACCATGTTGATAAGGATTGAGAGTTCCGGAATCCCAGTTTAAATAAGGGTCTATTTTAATAGCAGAAACTTTTAAGCCATAAGATCTTAAAATTCTACCCATAGAAGCGGAGGTGATACCTTTACCAATAGAACTTACTACTCCACCTGTGATAATAATATATTTTGTCAGAAAAATCCTCTCCATGAAAAATATTATATTATTCTTTTAGTTGTTTATGATATATAAAATTAAAAGACAAATAAATATAACATTTAAAATCAAGAAACATTAATTAAAGAATAGTGGACAATACATTGAAAAAAAAATATCTTCTAACCCCATTATTCATTTTCATTTTATCAATCAGTGCAGTTAATGCAAGTGAATTAAATGAAAACCAGACAGACTCGAATAATGGGACTTCAGAATTTATTCAATCAAATTCAACAACAATATAAATACAAGTTCAATTATTGCAAGTAGTCTTGTAAAATTACATTCTTACAATTAGGGGAAGAGTATGAAAATTAATAAATATGTTTTGATTTCAGCAATAATACTTATCTTGGGTATTGGGATAGTTATCCTTCACAATCAAGGCCCAGTATTAAACAATGACAACAATGGAATGACAAGTAATTCAGGAGTAGTCCGTGAAGTCATAGCAAATAACTCAGGAGAACCCGGAACTGTTGAAGTTATTAGAAACATAGGAAACCCAAACGGTAAAAAAATAGCTTATGTAGTCGGAGTTCATCCATTAGAACACCAAACCCATGAAACATTGGTGAAATTACTGCCTACAATCAAAAACCTAAATTATAGCTATGATATCTACATCATTAATGTAACCCAAAATGTTGGCCATTATGGGGACGGATCATCAGACAACAATCTCGGAAGGCAAAACGGGCAAAATTTAGCATATAAATACGTTTATCCGCAAATAGTAAATGGAAACTACTCATTAGTTATTGATGTCCACTCAAATGTAGGTGCATATCCATATAAAACATTCGTATTCAGTCCGGTTACAGAAGGATTGGGTGAAAAATATGCAAGCAAGGTTGCAAGCAGCTGTGCAAATGTCACTTATTATCAGCCAGCATCCACTACTAGCGGTCCTTATTTGACCATACCTTTAAATCAACATGGAATTCCTGCATTTTACTATGAAGAATACAGTTTTGCAACACAAAATGAGAAAAATGTACGTATGTTGCAGATTATCCATGCAGTTGACGCATTGAACCTTTAGGTAAGATATTAATTATCTTACAATTTTTTAATTTTTTACAATCTCTTAATGAAATCCTTAATAAATTCATCACAGAATTCCCAAGTATGTTCCCCTTCAGCTCCAACAAAAGTAGCATCGATATCTTTTGATTTTAAAAACCTGTAAAAATCGGCATTCTTTTCAAATAAGAAATCATCATAGCCACAGGCCATATAAATATCCGGAAGATTATCACAATTTTCAATCAAATATTTGGGATCCTTATCCGAACCCTTTACCTTATCTAAATCACCAAAAACGCTTTCATAAAATCTTTTAGAGTATAAGACATTAGGATGCTCATCAAAATCTACAATATCCTCCGTTATTAACGCTGAAGAAATCATACCAACTTTAGAGAAGTTGTCACAATATTTCAACCCATTTCTAATTGCACCATATCCTCCCATTGAAAAGCCTGCAATGTAAGTATCCTCCCTTTTATCGGATAATGGAAAAATATTTCTTGTAATATCAAGCAATTCCTGACCTACATACTCGCCAAAAAGCCTATGGGAATCAAAATCATCTAAATAAAAACTATTTTCACCACAAGGAATAACGATAGCAATTCCATTGTCTTCAGCAAATTTTTGAATGGATGTATTTGCTAAAAATATATCATCACTACCATAAAGGCCATGCAACAGATACAAAGTCCTGTAGGGCTTTTCAACAATTTCTTCAGTGTCATTTAAAAAATGAATATTGTCTGCAGGAAGAATTACGCTGATAGATGTTCTTCTCTGCAAGCTCTTGCATTTCACATCTCCTCTAAATAAAACCATATTAACACCACCTAAGTCCATAACTCAGTAATAAACATTGGACTTGCATCATCAGCTTTTTCAAAACCGCAATTTTCATAAAATTCGATTTCAGCATCATATGCAACGACAACAATTCGCAAATAATCCTTATAATGATTTGTGACTTTTAAAACCAATTCTTTTCCTATTCCTTTTGACTGATATTCAGGTTTAACAAGCAAATAATGGACATATGCAGTCATTATTCCGTCATCCATTGCACAGATCAATCCTACCAATTCATCTCCATCCCATGCAGAGACAACAGTTTCAAAGTTTTTCATAGCTATTACAAGCTTATCTGGGAAATGACCTGAAGACCATCCGACAGAACAAAACAGTTCCTTTAAATCTTTACTTTCAAACTCGTGGATATCCCTATAAACTATTTCACTCATAATTTCACTTTATTTATTTAATAGTATGTCTAGTTTTCTATTGATTTCATCCAACTTTCTGTCTATAATCATTTGATTATCAAATAATGACTTTTGATTTCTAACTATAGTTTCAAAATTTTTATTAATAGCTTCAAAATTTCCGTCAAACATTTTTACGCCTCTAAATAGCCCTATATTCCATCCATTTTCCTGAGAAGTATCTATAGATATAGATGGCTGCTCTCACATACCAGTCTATAAACATTGCTATCCATGTACCGAAAACTCCAATACCTAACCAATCAGCTATAACATAAGAAAGGGCGATTCTACATGTAAACATGACTCCCAAACTTATATACATTACTGATTTTGAATCTCCGGCTCCCCTAAATGTTGCGGGCAGTGTAAATGCAATTGGCCATATTATAATTGCAAAAATACCATGCCAGATTATCATTTCAGACGCCATTGCCGCTGTTTGAGTATGTAAATTATAGATGTCTAAAATAAATGGCAATAAAGCAAAAATAACAGCATTAATTACAATATGGGAAATAAAAACAATGGAAATAATTTTTTTATTGTAATATTTAGCCTGTTCATAATCATTTGCACCCACACATCTTGAAATTACAGCAGTTAATCCTAAATTAATTGCAAATCCCGGCAATACTGAAAATATTCCTATTGCATATCCTACAGAGTTTGCAGCTATTGCCATAGTTCCAAATGTTGAAACAAGACTTAAAACTAATACTCGGCCTAACTGGAACAATCCATTTTCAATACCGTATGGGACACCTACATTTAATACATTTTTCAACAATTTCCAGTCAAATTTATGCTTTAATGTCTTTTTAATATGCAATACATAATTTTCATCCAAAACAAAATATAAAATTATGATTGCAGACAATAATCTTGAAAGCACTGTCGGAATAGCGACACCTTCAACGCCCCAGCCCAAATAGTAAATACAAAAGGCATTACCCACCACATTTAAAATATCGCAGAAAGCCATGATTTTCATTGGAAGTGATGCATTATTGGTTGTTCTGAAAATAGCTGCACCAGAATTATAAATAGCTATAAACGGTATTGATAGAGCAACTATTAAAAGATAAACATCTGCATTATTCCATACATCCGCCTCAATCTGTCCAAAAAGAATACCTATTAAAAATGACCTTGCAAAAATTACAATAACCATAAAAATTACTGAAGAAATAGCTGAAAACCAAACAAGCTGATTAGAAGCATCCCGTGCTCTTTCTGGTTGATTATCACCCAAATACTGACCAGCAATTACAGCACCACCTGTTGCCAGTGCCGCAAAAGAAAAAATTAAAAGCTGCACTAAAAAATCAACAAGAGAAACTCCTGAAATTGCAGCTTCGCCTAAAGAGGCCACCATAATGGAATCGGCCAGTCCAACAAAAAATTCCAAAGACATCTCTATAAGCAATGGAATGAACAAATAGAGCAATGCCTTATTTGAAAATAGATAACCTTCAGGAGTTTTAAACAAATTCATTTTACCTTATGAAATTAGTTCTCGCTTTAGGCTCAACCTCATGTTCCAAACCTTTTTCACGACCTGCTTCAATACATTTCAAGAAGTATGCCATATTTCTTCCAAGTTGTCTCATAGTTGATAACCCTTCTTCATCCTGCATAACTTCTTCCGGAGTGTTTCCATGAACCATATTCCAATAATATGAAGAAATAATTGGCATTTGTGAAATTGTCATGAATTTATTTAATTGATCAAAAGTTGCAGTATTTCCTCCCCTTCTTGCAGACACAACACTTGCAGCAGGTTTGAATTGAAACGCTTTTCCTCCAGCACCGTGGCTGTTTGAATAGAATGCTCTTCCTAAAAATGAAGTTATGGCCCCAGTAGCTGCAGCATAGTGAACAGGAGAACCAAATATGAATCCATCAGCTTCACTAGCCTTTTGGACAAATTCATTGACTTTATCATTATCAAAAGTACATTTTCCAAGTTCGCTGCATTTTGTACAAGCATTGCAACTGATTACAGGTTTTGTTCCAACCCAAAAAATTTCAGTTTCAATATCATTTTCATTTAATGTTTTTGCAACTTCAGACAATGCAGTGTAAGTACATCCCTCTTTGTGGGGACTTCCGTTAAGTAATAATACCTTCATGTTTTCACCTAAAAATCATTTATTAATCTTGACATTAATTTATATCCTTCTTGTTTTTCAATTGAACCTGTTTTGACACCTTCTTCATCAAAAGAAGTACATTCATCACCATCTTTTCCTGTAGAATAAATTACTAAAGGCACATCATCACGAGTGTGAGTTCCAATTGATATCGGTGTCGGGTGATCCGGCAGGATGGCTGCTTTAAAATCCTGGCCTTCCAAACTATCGATGATAGGTCCAACAATGAATTCATCGATTCTTTCAATAGCTTTAACCTTTTCATCTATTAACTGAGCATGTCCTGCCTCATCAGGCGCTTCAATATGAATGAATAAAACATCGTGATTTTTCAAAGCTTCGATTCCGTATTTTCCTTTAGCTTCATAATCAGTATCAAAAAATCCTGTTGCTCCAGGAACTTCAATGACATCCAAACCTGCGAATACTCCGATTCCCTTAAGCAAGTCTACACCAGTAATAACAGCACCAGTCAAACCGTAAGTTTCCTTGAAGTCAGTTAATTTTGGAGTTACACCCTGACCCCATAACCATACCATATTGGCAGGACATTTTCCTTCAGCAATCCTTTTTTGGTTAACTTCATGGTCTTTTAAGACTTTTTGAGATTCGTACATGATATTTCTTATCTCTATTTCCAAATCCCCATTCCAAGTAGAGTATTCGGTTAAGTTTTCACCTGAAATGTCATGTGGCGGTACGGTATCAAGAGCAGCAAGCAAGTTAGCATCATCGAGGTCATCACAAGAGTATACGAATAAATGCCTGTAGCTTATACCAGAATAAAACTTTCCTTTAAAGTTATCATATTTTTCATTGAAATATTCATTTAATGCATCCATCAAAATTGATGCCTCTTCTGATGTAATGTGGTCTGCATTAAAGTTTTCCATCATGTCATTTTTTTCTGTTATTGTATTGCATCTGAAAATCACATCACATGGAGTTGTTTCAATACCCATGCTTCCGGCTTCAAGAGGTCCACGACCGGTATAAAATTCAGCAGGATTATAACCGAAAATACTCATGTTCGCAACATCAGACCCCGGAGTGTAACCCTCGGGAACATTATTTGTAAATCCGCCAAATCCATTTTGAGCCAATTTATCGATATTAGGAGTTTTAGCCACTTGTAACGGAGTTTTACCACTTAATTCATCAATTGGAAGGTCGCTAGAACCATCAGGAATAAAAATTACATATTTCATAGTATCAAAAAAAGAATAAAAAAATTAGTATTTATTTTTTAAAATACTAATTACATCAGTCAACATCGCAGATGCAGTTTCCAAAGAACCTGCACCGAGTCCCATAACAGTTATATCCCCAGCCAAATCGGTTTTGATGGTTGCCATGTTTAAGGTTCCATTTACATCATATGAACTTCCTTTCTTAACCAATCTAGGAGATACTTTTAAGTTATCTTGTGAAACTTCAGCTATTAATTTTATCAAATAACCATCTTTCTTAGCAAGATCAATAGCCTGGGAAGTAATACTGGAAATACCCTCTACAGTAACATCATCATAAGTTGCATCGATTCCTAAAAGGGAGTTTGCTAAAATTACAGTTTTACATGCCGCATCAATACCTTCAACATCTTGGGTAGGATCAGTTTCTGCAATACCCAACTCTTGAGATTCCCTTAAAGTAATATCATAGGATGAACCTTCAGAAGTCATCCTTGAGAGGATATAGTTTGTAGTACCATTTAAAATACCAATGATTGATTTGATACCGCATGATGAGAGAGTTTCACGAGTGAAATTGATAATTGGCATTGCTCCGCCGACACTGGCTTCATATTTGAACTCAACACCATTTTCTTCAGCGGCTTGAATTACTTCAGAGAATTTAATTGCCAAATGTCCCTTATTGGAAGTTACAACATCCTTTCCTTGTTCAAATGCTTTTAATGTTAATGATAATGCAGGTTCAGCGGTTTCAATATTAGTAGGAGTTGCTTCCATTAACAAATCATATTCGACAGCATCCAAAACATCAATGCCTGACATATTATTGCCGCAGTCAGGATAAGCGGATAATTTTCCTTCACTTTTTTTAATATCAATCAATAATTTTTCATCCAAACCATCTTGGCAAATTGCGGAAGTGGATGAATCGGCAACAGCTACAACTTTTAGCTGTACACCATATTTTTCATTAATCATTTCTTTTTTCAATGAGATTGCATTGGCTATACCTTGACCAACAGATCCAAATCCCATTATAATGATTTTGCATTCTTTCATAATAACCCCTACACTTCATTAATCATAAGTAAACCTTTTTCATCAGCTATTTTAGCTATTTCGTCAAAGGCAAATTGTTTTTTACCATAATCAGTTTCTAAATTAATTAACGCAGTGGATTTATCCTCACCATCCAATTTAATATCAAAACCCACTACATAAACACCATCTAATGAATTAATCTTATCAGTGGTATCTCTAACGTCCTTATCAACAATATGGCCAATCAATATAGTGCTAACTAATTCTTTGTTGATAACACCATCTTTTTCAATTATTGTAATGTTTAATTCTTCAAATCTTTCAATTACACGATTAAGACTTTCTTGTTCACCTTCTAAAGTAAGTTGAACAGGAATTTTTCCATTTTCATTTTTAGAATCCCTTTTATGGATTACAGTAACTAAGTTAGCACCGAGTCCGCTAATCGGTTCTAAAACAGAAACAAGTTGTCCAGGAACATCCAAAAGTTCAAGAACTAAGTTTAATCTCATATCAATCACCTATAATTATACCCAATCAGCTTTTTTAACTTTAAGATTACCATCTTTATCAATAGTTGCATTTCTTAATATTTTTTCAGGATTTTTTTCATGAGGTACATCTTCACGAGTTAAATTTAAATTATCAGTAATATACCAAGTTTCTTCTAAATCAGGAATATCCTCTAAAGTTTTTGAAAATTTCTCAATAATTTCTTCTGCATCTTTTTCAATTGACATATATTAAGAACTCCTATAATATTAATATAATAAATATAGATTTATTCATTAACATTAATAAAGTTAAAGATTATTGTGAAAAAGACTCTTTCAAAAACTTTGTTGATTTGAAATTTTTTAATG